>NZ_QSBK01000010.1:0-95981 GCF_003465685.1 Collinsella sp. AF04-24 | reverse complement strand
CAACGCGTTGCGCTGAGTCCTGAGGCTGTTGCAATGAAAATGAGAATCAAGGCGAACTTTCCGGTAAGCGTTATGTTTCCACCAAGGTGAGGCCATTCGCCAAGGGTGGGCGATACAGGTGTAAGATATGCGACAGATTAGTGAGCGCTGTCTTTTCCTTGAGGAGGGCGATACGTATGGACCTTCGCATCAAGAAAACCTATCGGGCCCTGTTCGAGGCCTTTACTGAGCTGCTCGAAGAGCATCGGTTTGAGGACGTGACGGTTGCCATGCTGTGCGACCGCGCTATGATTCGTCGGACGACGTTCTACAAGCACTTCCGCGACAAAAACGATTACTTTGCCTTCTATATCGATGAACTCATGTCGGGCCTACCGCAAAAGCGAGCCGATGCGGATGGCGCGGAGGGCGCCGAGGACGTGCGAGCGCTTCGCCACGAAGTGTTCGCTGATGCCATGGATCTGATTCTGGCGCATGAGCAGCTCATGGATAACATTTTGGCGAGCAGTATGTCGGGTATGCTGACCAGCATGATTTGCGACCGCATCGCGCGCTCCATACGCGGGCGCGTGATGAGCGCGCTTGACGAGGATGCGCTCGCGCCCGTATCGCTCGAGACAACGTCTGAGTTTGTCGCCGGCGGCATTATTCGGCTCTTTACCATGTGGTGGGAATCGGGCCACGTACTAGAGCGCCGATCCGAAATCGCCGACGTGGTCGATGCGCTGTTCGAGCGGACTATGACGCCGGTGAGTCACTAAGAGTGGCGGAGAGAGGGGGATTCGAACCCCCGGAACGCTCTCGCGCTCAACGGTTTTCAAGACCGCCGCATTCAACCGCTCTGCCATCTCTCCGTGAGTCGTAATGATAGCATCGTTTTGGATTTGCAACAGGGGAGGCGAACGATGACGAGCACCGGAATCGATGAGAAGTTCATGCGCGAGGCACTGGCGGAGGCGCGTGCCGCCGCGGCGGTGGGCGAGGTGCCGATTGGTGCCGTAGTGGTGCGCGCGGGTGAGATCGTCGCGAGGGCGCATAATCGCCGCGAGCTTGACCAGGACCCTTCGGCGCATGCCGAGTTTGCGGCCCTATGCGCCGCCGCGCAGTCGCTCGGTCGCTGGCGCCTTTCCGATTGTACGGTCTACGTGACGCTTGAGCCCTGCTGCATGTGCGCGGGGCTTATGGTTAACGCGCGCGTGGGGCGCTGCGTGTACGGCGCGAGCGACGCCAAGGCGGGCGCGTTGGGATCCCTATACGATTTGAATGCCGACTCGCGCCTGAATCATCGGTTTAATGTGACCGCCGGCGTGCTGGCAGATGAGTGTCGTGAGGTGTTGAGCAGCTATTTTAGTGGGCTGCGTGGCACCGCTGGTGCTGGCTGCGGTTGTGGGGCAGATCTTGAGGCACATGCCGCTCACGCCGCAGCGCTTGCGGGTGCCGGTGAGGATGCTGGCACGGCGGTCGATTTTGGTGCCGCGTGCCGCCGGCCCCGCAGTGTGCTGTTGGCGATCGATTCCTTTAAGGGTAGCGTTTCGAGTGCACAGGCGGAGGAGGCCGTTGTCGAAGGCGTGCGCCGTGTATGGCCCGATGCCCAAGTGGCCACGTTGCCGCTGGCAGATGGTGGTGAGGGAACGCTCGATGCCGTTGCCGCGCGCGGCGGTGAGATTGTGACCTGCGAGGTTGCAGGGCCCTTTGGCGAGCGTGTGCCTGCTCGGATGCTGGTTGATGTCGAGCACGAGTCGGCTGTTATTGAGATGGCCGAAGCCGCGGGCATCGGGTACTCGCCTTGCACGGAGTCGTCGGCGCTTGCGGCTTCGACCTATGGCGTGGGCGAGCTGATGCTCCGTGCGGTTCGTGCCGGGGCAAAGACTATCTATATTGGCTTGGGCGGCAGCGCCACCAACGATGGTGGCGCCGGTATGCTGCAGGCGCTGGGCGCGCGCCTTGTCGATGAGTGTGGCTGCAATATCGCCCCCGGTCTTGTGGGCCTTGAGCAGGTGGCGAGCGTTGATTTGGCGCCAGCGCTGCAGGCTTTGGGCGGCGCACGCATCGTCGTGCTTTCCGATGTCGAGAATCCGCTCGTGGGGCGTCGCGGGGCACTTGCGGTGTTTGGCGGGCAAAAGGGCCTGCCGACAGACGATGTCGAAGCGCTGGGCGGGTACGACGGCTGGATGGTCGGTTACGGTCGCCTACTCGATACGGCGATTGCCGAGGCGCGGGCCCAGGGGTTACTGCGCGTGCCCGAGGGCGCGCGGACGTTTGGCTCGGTGCTCGGCGTGCCCGGCGCCGGTGCCGCTGGCGGTCTGGGCGCCGCGTTGCTGGCGCTTGGTGCCGAGTTGCGTTCGGGCGTTGAGACGGTGCTTGATCTGATTGGGTTTGACGAGCACGTGCGCGATGTCGACCTGGTCATAACGGGCGAGGGCAACATGGATGAGCAGTCTGCCGCCGGCAAGGCGCCGGTGGGCGTGGCCCGCCGTGCCAAGCGCTATGGCAAGCCGGTTGTTGCCGTCGTAGGTGGTCGTGCCGACAACCTGGATGCGGTGTATGGGCAGGGCATCGACTTGGTGCTTCTGATCTGCCGCAAGCCCATGCCCCTCGACCAGGCGCTCGGCGTGCAAGAGGCCACAACCAACCTCATCTGCGCCGGTGAAGCAGCCGCCCAAGCCTACGACCTCGGCCGTGTCTAAAACCTATCTCTCTATAAGTTGCGGTGAAATACGGAGTGTTTTTGCCTTTAAGGGGCCAATTCAGTCCGTATTCCACCGCAACTTCGTGAATGGTCATCCGAGGCTGGCCGCCTTGTGCCTTGGGTCGGACCGTCCGCCACAAAATGCGGCCATCTACTACGTTTAACCGGCCGCCCTCGACCATCTCGGAATTTGCAAAAATGAAACCGCAGGTAGAGAGCTTGCCGGTTTTCGAAAAAGCCGGCTATGGTTGACCCCTGCGGCCTAAACGTAGTAGATAGGCCACTTTCGTGGCACAGCGTCAGACCAGTCTTTTTGGAACGGGGCGATTTTGACTACTTGCCGATCCGATTGCCCGAGTAGTCAAAAAAGCCTCGTCCCAAATTAGCTACCTTGCCCCATCGGGCGGGAGCGGGTAAGATATATCGAGCGCCTAGCGCGTTCGATGGGTTCGGATGACGACATGTTCCGAATCTGGTCAGGTCCGGAAGGAAGCAGCCATAAGGAGCCTCTGTCGGGCATCCGAATCCATCGAGCGCACGGGCTTTCTTTTTGCGCGGTTTTACCAAACCGCGCAATGCTCGACGCTGCGCGCCACCCAGAGCGACAATTTGTCATTCAAAAGGCAAGGCATGACCAGAAGGTCTATGCCTTGCCTTTTTCATGCCAACTTGTTCGCTCTGGGTGGCGCTCGCCGGCTTTGCCAAAACATAGGCGGCCACGTGGTCCGGGCGTGATGGAGTGGTGTCTCGCTGGTCCTCGGCTTTGCCTGCGGAATCGCTCGACTACCAAACGCCCTGCCGGCACTCGCGGGTAGCCGACCAAAACCGCCTGAAGGGTCACATTTATCTGATAATTGAATCCCTGGCGTTATGTCGCTTGCTAACTGCGCCAAAACAGTGACGGTTTTTACCACCGCTCAAGACTCTTCTGTAACGAGTTGCTTACGCATCTTCAGGGTTCGCCGTACTATCATGAATCAGATTGAAGAGAGATGATGATAGGGAGCGCCTTTTTATGATTGAGCTGCTCAGGCGTTTTGGTGGTAAGTTTCGTCGCTATATGGTGATTGGCCCTGCGTGCAAGCTGATCGAAGTGATCTTTGACCTGCTGACGCCGCTGGTGATTGCCCAGATGATCGATAAAGGTATCGGTGCGCACGACGTGAGTGCCGTCGTCCACTATGGCATGGTACTTGGCGCCATGGCTGTGATCGGTATCTCGTTTACGCTCGTCTGCCAAAAGATGGCGGCGCTGACCTCGCAGGGCATGGGTACTGACATTCGCGGCGCACTCTACCAGCACATCAACAAGCTGAGCTATGCCGAACTCGATCGCTTTGGCACGCCGTCGCTCATCACGCGTATCACCAACGATGTCAACCAGGTGCAGCTTGCCGTGGCGCTGGGCGTACGCATGCTCATCCGCTGGCCTTTCCTGGCGGTGGGCTCCATGGTCGCGGCCCTTGCCATCGACCTTAAGCTCGGCATGATCTTTTTGATTTGCACGCCCGCCATCGGCCTGGTGTTTTGGTTTGTCATGGCGCGCTGCATTCCCTACTACAAGCAGCTGCAGGCAAAGCTCGACCGCATCGCGCTTATCTGCCGCGAAGGCCTTTCAGGCGCTCGCGTGGTTCGCGCCTTCGTGCGCGAGGACCACGAGCGCGAGCGCTTTGCCCAAGCTGCCGATGACCAGGCCAATACTGCCATCGCGGTGGGTAAGCTCTCGTCGATCCTTAATCCCGTCACGTTTTTGGTGATGAACCTGGGCGTGTGCGCCATCCTGTGGGTGGGTGGCATCCAGGTCAACGTGGGTGAGCTCACGCAGGGTCAGGTCATGGCGTTTGTGAACTACATGACGCAGACCCTGACCTCCATCGTGTACGTCGCCAACCTGGTTGTGGTCTTTACCAAGGCGAGCGCCAGTGCGTCGCGTATCAACGAGGTGCTCAATTGCGTGCCGAGCATCACCGACGAGGGCAACCAGCCGGTCGCGCTGCCCAAGCCGGGCAATGCCGCCCCAGTTCCCGCGCTGAGCTTTGACCATGCGAGCTTCTCCTTTGGCGCGGGCGCGGCAAATGCCGTCAACGATGTGACCCTGGAACTCCCACTGGGCAAGACGCTCGGCGTTATCGGCGGCACGGGCAGCGGCAAGTCCACACTCGTCTCGCTTATCTCGCGCCTGTACGATGCGAGCACCGGCAGCGTGAGCGTGATGGGCTCCGACGCGCGTGCCTGGCCGCTCGATCAGCTGCGCCATGTGGTCGCGACCGTCCCGCAACGCGCGTCGCTGGTGAGCGGCACCATCCGCAGTAACCTGACCTGGCGTGACGAGTCGGCGACCGACGAGGAGCTCTGGGCGGCGCTCGATATGGCGCAGGCCAGCGAGTTCGTGCGTAACAAGCAGCAGGGCTTAGATGCTCCGGTCGAGGCGGGCGGTAAGAACTTCAGCGGTGGCCAACGCCAGCGCCTGACCATTGCGCGCGCTCTGGTGGGCTCGCCGCAGATCCTGATTATGGATGACTCCGCCTCGGCGCTCGACTTTAAGACCGATGCGGCGCTTCGCCATGCCATTCGCGAACGAAGCATGCGCGGTGCCGCCGAGGGTGGGCTGCCGCTGACCACGGTGATCGTGAGCCAGCGCGTCTCGACCGTGCGCGACGCCGACATGATCTGCGTGCTCGATCACGGCTCGGTCGCGGGCCTGGGCACGCATGACGAGCTGTACGCAAGCTGCCAGCTCTACCGCGAGATTTGCCAGTCGCAGCTGCGCCGCGAGGAGCTCGAGGGTCAGCAGGGGAGCGCGACGCCCGCGTCCGTCCCAAGTCCCGCGTCCGCCCCGGCTGCCCCGGCATCCACTTGCGCAAAGGAGGGCTGCTAAATGAATCCGTATACTTCTTCCGGTTCGGTCGCCACGATGACGGCCAACGTGTCCGGCAACGATAACCTCAACAACTTGGGTGACGGCCCGCGTCAGCCCGGCGACCCCGAGCGCTACCCCGTGGGCGCGGTAACTCGCCGCCTGCTGGGCTACGTCCGTCCGCATCGCATTTCGTTTACGGCGTCGTTTGTGAGCGCTGCCATCTCGGTGATCTTACAACTCTATACGCCCATCCTCATCGGCGAGGGTATCGACCTCATCGTTGCCGCCGGGCAGGTGGACTTTGACGCGCTGCTGCCGCTCGTTACCAAGCTTGCGATTGTCGTGGTGGGCGCGGCGGCCTTCCAGTGGCTGCAGGGCTACTGCGTCAACCGCCTGTCCTACGAGACAGTGCGCGACATGCGCGTGGAGGCGAGCGACAAGCTAAGCCGCATGCCGCTCAGCTTTATCGACAGCCATGCCCATGGTGACCTTATGAGCCGCGTAGTCAACGACGTCGACCAGGTGGGCGATGGTCTGCTGCAGGGCTTTACGCAGCTCTTTACCGGCGTTATCACCATTGTGGGCACGCTCGCGTTTATGCTCTCCATCAACCTGACCATGACGCTCGTGGTGGTGCTCGTCACGCCGCTTTCCATCTTTGCGGCCGGCGCCATCGCAAAGCTCTCCAACAAGAGCTTTACGGCCCAGCAACGCATTCAAGGCCAGCTCGGCGGCCATATCGAGGAGTATGTGGGCGAGCAAAAGCTCGTGGACGCGTTTGCCTACGGCCCGAGCGCTCAGCAGCGCTTCGATGCCCTCAACGCCGAGCTGTATACGGCAGGTGAGCGCGCGCAGTTTATGGGTTCGCTTTCCAACCCCGGTACGCGCTTTATCAACAACATCATCTACGCTGTGGTCGCCGTGATCGGCTGCGTGGGCGTGATCACGGGCGTGCCGTCGGCGCTCACGGTGGGCGGCGTGCAGATCTTCCTGTCCTACGCCAACCAGTACACTAAGCCGTTCAACGAGGTCACGAACGTCATCACGCAGATCCAGACCGCGTACGCCTCGGCGCGCCGCATGTTTGCGTTGCTTGATGCGCGCGAGCAGGAGCCCGACGCGGCGGATGCCGTGGAGCTTGTCGCCCCGCAGGGCGAGGTGACCTTTGAACACGTGGACTTTAGCTATGTGCCCGACCGCAAGCTGCTGCAGGATATCTGCATCGAGGCCAAACCCGGTACGCGCTTTGCCCTCGTCGGTCCCACGGGCTGTGGCAAGACGACGCTCATCAATCTGCTGCTGCGCTTTTACGATATCGATGCTGGGCGCATCGCGGTCGATGGTCGCTCCTCGCGTGACTACACGCGCGCGAGCCTGCGCCGCGCCTTTGGCATGGTGCTGCAGGATACGTGGCTGTTCGAGGGCACGGTGGCGGACAACATCGCTCACGGTTGCCCGGATGCCACGCGCGAGCAGGTTATCGAGGCCGCCAAGCGCGCGCATGCGCATAAGTTTATCGTGCAGCTGCCAGGCGGCTACGATACGGTGATCGGCGAGGACGGCGGCACGTTTAGCCAAGGCCAAAAACAGCTGCTGTGCATCGCGCGCGTCATGCTCACCGACCCGGCGATTCTGCTGCTGGACGAGGCGACCTCGAGTATCGATACCCGCACCGAGCTGCAGGTTCAGGCGGCATTCGACGAGCTCATGGCAGGTCGCACAAGCTTTGTCGTGGCGCACCGCCTGAGCACCATCCGCAACGCCGACTGCATTCTGGTGATGCGCGACGGCCAGATTATCGAGCGCGGCACGCACGACGAGCTGCTAGCGGCAGGCGGCTTCTACGCCGAGCTTTATCGTAGCCAATTCGCCCAGTGAGCAAGCCCGTGGGGCAAATAAATCAGGTTTGTTTGTCCCATAGAGCGATCTTGTTATATAGCGTTCTACCAGCGCGTGAAACATTTTGACGATACTCCGTGGCACAATTTGACGGCGTTTTGTGAAACATTTTTCGGCCATTCGTGAAACGTTCTGCGGCGGTTTCAATCCGAAGTACAGACTGTTCGAAATCTGTCCAAAGATGTCGTCTGCGTCGCCAATCGACAGACGGTGGTTTACATCTGTCACGTTAGTACTAAGATATTCATCTAATAAATTGCATTAATGGCTCGAGTTTCGGGGGAAACGAGGCAACGTGACTATGACGTGCTCTTTGGTGGTTAACAGCAAGAGCGGTAATACCAGGATGGTTTCGGGTGCGATCAAGCGCACTCTGCAGGCTGCGGGCGTTGAGTTTGTCCATGCCGCGGCGTTGAGTGACGATGCGGATGCAGATCAGGTTGCGCTCGAGGCGCAGGGCGCCTGCGCGGCCGACACGGTGCTCGTCGGTTTTTGGTGTGACAAGGGCGCGTGCACGCCTTCGGTCGCGGCGTTGCTCTCTGCCTTGCACGGCAAGCGCGTCTTTTTGTTTGGCACTTGCGGTTTTGGTGCCAGCGAGGAGTACTTTAGGCAGATTATCGACCGCGTATCGTCTAACTTGGCCAATGATGCCGAGCTTGCGGGCTGGGCGATGTGCCAGGGCAAGATGGGCCCCGCGGTCAAGCAGCGCTACGAGGCCATGCTTGAGCAAGATCCCGAAAACGCCCGCTTTAAGATGCTGCTCGACAACTGGGTTGCCGCGAAGGACCATCCCACCAAGGAAGATCTTGACAACATGGCCGCAGCCGCCAAGAAGGCTGTGCTGGGCGAGTAGATAATCGCCGTCGCGCGCTCGAAATAATACAAACGTGAAAGCCTCGAAATTCTCGAGGCTTTTTTCTTAACACGGGGGTGCGCCGTGGCAAGCGTCTGGGGCGACATTTTCCATCATCCGGACGATGAGTCGGTTTTGGAAGATACGGTCTCCTGTATCAGCTGGATGTATAGGCAGATGGAGTACGGCTACAAAACGTGCCCGGGCTTCTTTACGCACCATCCGATGGGATTCATGTAGTAAGACACCGCCGGGCGGGCGCCACGTTGCAGAACCTAGGCCTAGCAGGTGGCTGATAATTCCATACCCAAATGTATCCAGAGTGGGATGGGCTTTCCGGATGGGCGGGGTTGCGGAAGCCGTGTCCCGGAATTTGCCTTTGGAATGGGATGTGGTTTCCGGTTGAGGGGCTCTGTGGAAAATGCATCCCAGTATTCGGCTGAGAAACGGGATGTGCTTTCCGGTTGAGGGTCTTGGCGGAAAGTACGACCCGGGATTTGTGATCGGAGTGGGATGCGGCTTCCCAACGGGGCCGCAAGCGGAAACCGCATCCCATTTCGCAAGCGAATTCTGGGACACGGTTTTCAGAGGGTTATGGGCTGCGAACTACATGAGGTTGTCATAAAACTCCAGTAAAAGGGGTCGGAAATAAATGGCGCTTCCAGCAGTTTGTTTTAATGTGGGGGGGGGTACCATTATTTTAGTTTCGCAAAAAAATGATCCCTCTATGGGGAAGTTGCGTAGGGGGTTAGTCACAGATATTGGATAAAACAGACTAATTTGGGGATAAATGACCACTTACGCCAAAATAAGTAGCATTTAGCGACAAAACATTGAAAAATGTGTAGCACATTGCTATGTTTTTATTACGAAAAGATTCCAAATTGGCTTATTTCGGACTCACTTTTCAAGCGCCTTGCGGTTCCTGTTGAAACTTGCTGACCTTTGGATGGGTCGAATAGGTCCTCAAGGGGGATGAATTATCACTTTGACGGCGCGTAGACTCAAACGATTTATTACGCTTTTGAGTAGCTTGGCGTTCGCGCTTGTCATAGCCCTTGCCGTTGTTTCTTTTGCTCCCCGCGCATTTGGATACACGCCCTATGCAGTGCTTTCGGGCTCTATGGAACCCGAGCTTCCCGTCGGCTCCATGGTGTTTGTTTACCAGGTTGATCCAACGGATATTGCCATGGGCGACAATGCAACTTTTTACCGATCGGACGGCGCCGTGGTGACTCACCAGGTGTACGAGGTCGACCCTGTGGCGCAGACGATCAGCACGCAGGGAATCGCAAACAAAAATGCAGATGGAACCATCATGCACGACGCCGAGCAGACGCCTTTTTCACGCGTGATCGGCGTCGTTTCTTTTTGTGTCCCTTACCTGGGCTTCGTTAACGCATATTGCACGACGATGCCCGGTTTGCTTGTTGTGGTGGCCGTTCTGGCGCTGTTGGTCGCGGCGTCGATTGTGCTCGATCGGATGGTTCCCGACGAGCCTGCGGGCAAGCATGCCCGCGCGCATGCGAGGGAGCGGCGTTCATAGCGGCAGGGGAGAGGTGTCGGCAACGGCAAGGGCCGTTGCCGGGGAAGTCGATTTTCGAAAGGAAGAGGACGATGGAAAACAAGAAGAAAAAACGCTACGGCATCATTGCCGCCTTGCTGCTGCTGGTGCTGGCCGCCGGCGTGGGTACCTATGCATGGCTGACGGCGCAGGAGCACATTGACAACGTGTTCACGGTGGGTAGCTTTGGCCACCCGGAAAACAAGCCTGATCCGACCGATCCCGAGAAACCGGACCCCGATAATCCGAACACTGAAAAGGCCTACCTGTTCGAGACCCAGTGGGTTGCCAACTCCAAGATGGTACCTGGCGCCACTGTGGCCAAGAACCCCAATGTCGGCATCAAGGCTGGCTCTGATGATGCATACGTATTCATTTACGTAAAGAATGCCATCGTCAAGCCTGGCACCAGCCTTGAAAAGACCCCGTACTTTACGCTCAAAAATACGAATTGGAAGCCCGTTGAGGGTCAAGTCAAGACCAACCAATCTGACAACTCTGGCAACCAGTACGTGAGCGGTCTGTTTATGTACTCCAAGAACTCTGCCGCAGAGAACCTGCCTGCAAAGCTCGAAGCCAACAAAGCAGCGCAGGACGTTTATACCGATGAGCTTTTCACTGCCGTGACGATTCCCTCTGCCATGAACAACACCGATGTTGTCGAGACTACTACTGACCCGAAACAGGCTCCCACGATGACGGTCTCTGCCTACATCTTTGGCGCGGGCCAGAATGGCACCGAGCAGGGTGAAAATGCTGACGCGCAGAATGCCCTTAAGCAGGCCAAGGAATGGGCTAAGACTCAGGCTCAGGCTTAAAATCCCCCCACTGAGATCTCGGCCCGCCCCCACCCCTATATTCGGGCCGGGATCTCGGTCCCCCTTTTATCGACGATTGGCGAACGTAATGCTCAACAATCTTTCCGACAATCAGAAACGCACCTTGGCGCTTGCCGCGATGGCGCTGTTGGCCCTGGCGTGCCTGTGCGGCACGCTGGCTTTTACCGTTGATATGGTTCCGGCGAACAACGTCCTATCGTTTGGCAGCGTGAAGGTACGAGTCTGCGAATACACCCTCAACGAGCAAGGCGAAGAGATTCCGTTTGAGGCCGACGAGCACGGGGACTATCCCGACACCAAGGCCAGTGGCTCTGACATCAGCCGCATTGTGCGCGTGGAGAACGCCGGCGCGCAGCCTGAGTACGTTCGCGCTCGTCTACGCATGACGTCAATGGCACCCGACGGTTCGAGTGCGGATGCCTCGGGCAGCGTTGCGTTTCATGTGAACGCGGACGAGGGGTCCCCGTGGATCGACGGCGGCGATGGGTGGTACTACTACCGTGGATTGGCCGGGCGTGGCGGCATGCTCGACCCCGGCGCCATGACGGAAAGCCTCATGGACTCGCTGCGCTTTGTGGGCGACTACCACGATGCCGCGCGCGGCGGCTCATTCAGGCTCGATATCGATGTTCAGGCCGTGCAGGCCAAAAACCAGCAGGCAAGCGACACCGCCCTCGACGTACTTGACGTCGTGGGCTGGCCGGAGGCGAACTAGCCTATGAAGATCAAGAACATAAACCGGGGCATGCTTAGCAGGCTGGTTGCCGTCGCAGCGATTGTCCTTTGCTGCGTTATGGCGCTGCCAACGGTGGTGCATGCCGAGGACGTGCCCGAGAACAAAAACGAATTCCACATCAAAAACGAGGCTGACTTTTTGTCGCGTGTGGCGCTGTCGCGCGAGCGCGATACGTCCGGCTGGCACGTTTATCTCGATAACGACATTGAGCTCGACAGCGACGACATGAAAGCCATCGTTGCAAACACCGTTAAGCATCTGTCGTTTGGCAACAAGGAGCATCCGTTTAAGGGCGTGTTCGATGGTCAAAACCACACCGTTGAGGGCCTGAACTACGATAAAGACGCTTTTGACCCCGAGCGCGATACGGGATTTTTTGCCGAGACCAACGGTGCCACCATCAAAAACTTCCTGGTCAAGGACGCCAACGTGTGGGCGGACTTCCGCGGTGGCATTATCGTGGGCAAGGCCGTCAATACGCGCTTCGAAAACGTTATGGTCATGGAGAGCACGCTGCACGTGACCTGCGCCAACAATGCTCTCAACCTCATTACCAACGCAGGCTTTGAGGGCGGTCTCATCGCCGGCGAGCTCGACGGCTGCACCCTCTACAACTGCGAGGTACGTGGTGGCCGCGCCGTTAACAACACGACCTCGGGCGTGCAGGCGCTCGGCGGTGAGGGTCTGTATATGGCGGCGTTTGCCGGCTACGTTACAAATTCGACGATTGAGTACTGCCGCGTTACGCCTACGCGCAAAGACGATGGCTCGATTGGCATGACCGACGTCACCAATAAGTACGACGTGGCCATTGGCGCCCTGGGCGGCAACAACGTGTATGCCTCGGGTTTTGTGGGCTGTATGGCGGGTGACGCCAAGATTATCGACTGCTTCTCGACGGCGCAGTGCTACAGCTATGCCGCGTCGTACGTGGGCGTCGTCGCCGTGACGCGCGCGTGGACGGGTGGCTTGGCGGGTCGTATTCTAACCGAAAAGGGCAACGAGCTCGTCCGAAGCCATTTTGCGGGTGACTTGAGCTCGCGTCAGTATAATCCCATCGCCGTGATCCCCATCATTCAAAACGATGTGAACCTGGGCGGTATTGCTGCGCGCGCCAACAAGGGTGACGCCACGGTTACCGAATGCTACTTTAAGCCGAGCGTGAGCCTAAACGGCAGCAGCCAGGGCAACCCTGCCAAAAAGAAAATCCCCTCGTTTGGCGGCGACGGCATCATCAAGGGCGATGGCTATGGTCCGTGGGATGACGAACGCTACACCACGCGCGAGCTGTGGGAAGAGCACGACTACGACTTCTGTGCCGGCACCATGCGCTCGACCGCTAACGACAAGGCCCTGGGTGCCCCGCACCCCAATGAGTGGGCGATGGATTACAAGCTGAAAATTCCCGTGCATGGCCAAAGCGTTAAGGCGACGATCGATTTTCCCGGTGCGGGCACCGCGACAATCGAGAAGACCAAACTTGGCAAAGACCAGGCGACCTCGGATCCGTACGCCTTTGCCGTGAGCGCCGTGCTGGCGGGAACGGCCCAAGGCCTGGCCCAGGGCGATACATCGGTAACGTTTAAGCAGGATACCTCCGCAAAGCCAGAGGGTTTGACCGAGGCCAACGGCGGCTACCGCTTTATGGGCTGGTTCCGCGAGCCCGACGTGCGTGTGAACCGAATTGGACAAGACAACAGCTGGTTTGACGGCAAGACCGATGCCGATGCTGTGGCTGCTGGCAAGCAGGTCCAGAAGAACGAGACGCACGAGAAAACGTCGACCTATACCGCCGATAATGCGAACGGGGCCGACGGTTTTAAGGGCAACGACCTGTTCATCGCTTCGTACGAGGCGCAAGTGCTGTTCTATAACGTCAAGGGCAAAACGCTCGATTGGCAGAGCGGTGCTGCGCACGACAGGTCGGCGGATTGGTACCGCTATGGTGTTAGCCTGACGCCGGCTGCCCCTGCGGATCGCGGCGCTCTGTCTCCCAGCGCCACCTTTATCGGTTGGACGACGCAGCCGAGCGGCGAGGCTGGGATGAACGGCGGCTATGCGGCCATTACCTCGACCCAGCTCGCCGAGCTTAAAAACGCAAACGCGTTCTATCCCGCCGATGCGGCGATCACCGTCGTCGGTCCGACCGACTTCTATCCGGTGTACAGCGACTACGTCTCGAACATCATGACGGTGTTCGAGGGTAATGAGCAGGATGGGCTTGAAGATGCGACCCAGCGTGTCGACGTGGGCAACACTCATGTCGATGTCCAGACTGCCGAGGATGGGGCCAGCGTTTACACGGTGCAGGTGCGCGGCGTGGACAACAAGCCCTTGTCCGAAGGCGGCTCGCTGCCCGATGGCTACCGCTTCCTGGGTTGGTACGAAAACAAGGGAACCGAGGATGCCCCGCTCGAGGTGCGCGTAAGCCGCGATCCCAGCTATACGCTCCCCGCCGATGTCGATTTAACCGCGCCGCATACCTACATCGCCCGCTTTGAGTACCGCGTGGATTATTACGTTCGGGCTTATACCAACCATGAGTTTACGGACAGCAAGCTACTTTGTTCCGTTTGGAATCGCTATCAAACGCCCTTTGAGGAAAACGTCGGTAGTACCTTCGTGCGTGAAAACGTCGTCCACTGGGGCCCGGAGCATGTTGACCACGGTATAAAGGATAGTTATGAAACGTGTGGCACGCGCTTCACGAAGGAAACCCTTGTCGTGAGTCCCCTTAACGCGTACTCGCACAACGTTAAAAACGATACGGGAGCCGATACTCTAAAAAACCTCTATGCCGATACCGATTTTCCAGGCGCTGCAACGCTAAGCGATACTTGGACTTCGGCTTCGCTGAACGTAACGGTCAAACCGGTGAATGATCGCTATCTCCTGAATTTCTGGACGCTTGAGCGCGATGGTGAATATTGGACATATGTGAAAAATCCCATCGAGAGCATGGTGCGTACAGATAAGAAGTACTACGTTCGCGCGATGATTACCACGGACGTTAATTTCTACAACAAGGGCGATAATGTCGTGAGGACTGCCACGCGGCGCTATGAGAGTAACTTGCTGCAGACCAAGGTGAACGGGGCGGATCCGACGTTCACGTATTACTACCCGCATGTTAATAAGTCGGTTAAAGTGGCCGAAAAGCCAGAAGATGGTGAGAAGGGATCGTATGAGAGCCCCCTGACCCTCGAAGCCTCTCCGACCGATGCCGAGATGGCGGTGCCGGGCTATAAGTTCCTGGGCTGGATTTCGACCGCCGAGGTCCAGAAGGGTTCTGACGTCTGGAAGTATATCTACGATGTCGAGGGCGATTCCTTCACCACTTCTGACCCGGATAAGGCCGAACCGTATCTGGTGAAACCAGATTTTAAGGTCACCCAGTGGCAGGATGCCTATCCGGTGTACGCGAAGTACGATGTTAGGTACACCACCAACCTGTATCGCGCCGGTTTTAAGGGCACGGACAAGGTTAATGTGCCTAGGTACGACATCGATCCCGTTATCAACGCGGGCACCGACCCTGCTACGGCAACGGTGACCCCTGACGTCACGACTCCGGTTTATAAAGCAGGCGGTGAGCTGTATAAGTTGCAGAAGGTTGAGATCGAGCTTCCGAATGGCGAAGTTGAAGACATCGAACCTAACGGCGATAACTCGTATTCCCATCAGGTGGAACCCGGTGGGGCCTATACATTTGTGGCGTACTATTCGCCGTTGGCGGTTGTGTACCATCTCAATGCCAGGGATGTGGACGGTAAGGTAGCCCAGCAGGGCGATTCTCTCGGCAGCCTTAAGGATGGCATGCCGCTGCCGACGTATAACGTTGGCGACATCGATGCTGCAACGAACGCATACAATGCCTTCGTAGGCTGGACGGAAACTAAACCGGCATCCGGCAACGGTTATGTCGTTTGGTCGGACGGCCTCCCCATGGTGAATACAAACACTGTGGTTAACGCCCCCATGGAGCTGTACCCGGTCTACCGTGCCAGCGCGGTAATTGTCCAATCGAATATCGATGCTAATCTGGATGATCCCTATGCCGTGCGTTCTCTTTCGCGCACCGACTCTGGCGATCAAATTTCGCTGGAAGTAAGAGCTACAGCTGAGGTTGTCGGCAAGGATGGCACCAAGTACGACTTTGTCGGCTGGTCGCGTGACTATGAATCCGATAGTAAATACACTCTGATGACCGAAGACGATAAGTATCCCCTCGAGGGTAGTGAACCCTTTAAGGGCGCGACGTATACCGCGGTGTACAAGGTCACGCCGTATAAGGTGCGCTATCACAGCGTCGACGGGGCGGTCATCTTTACGGCGACGGTCGATTCGGGCGACGAGCGCGCGCAGGACGGTAAGCCTGGCTTTGTCTACACGGTCGATGTTCCCAAAATGGACGAGAGCGGCAACCCTGTGATGGAGCAAAAATCCGTGGCGTACGACCCGGACGCCCACTCCAAGATCGTCGCGCTGCTCGATGAACAGGCTGCTGCCAATGGCGATAAGCGCGAGCTCTTCTTGGAGTGGCGATATGTGGGTGCCGATGGCACTGCAAAGTCTTGGGATGAGTTCAAGGGCGAGCCAGTCAAGGGTGACATGGACCTGTATCCTGTGACGTATCGCGTGGTTGCCAACGATACGTCTGATCCCGCGAGCCCCGTAACTATGACCGCGCAGCTTAAGTGGCTGCTCGATCCCGCCGCGGCCAACACCGTCGGTGACAGTGCCGACAATGCGCCGTTTAAGGTCTGCTTTGCCAAGCCGTTTATGGGGACGCAACTGACTGTTACGGTAACGCAGGCAAGCTACGGCCCTGGTGCAGAGGGCGTTTCTGCGGCGGAAAAGCCTGTGAACGGCAAGTTTGTCTCGCTCTACAGTCTGGGTTCGGGTGGCGGCTCGTTCGACCTGGTCAACCGCCTGGAGTCCAAGAAGACAGGCGAAGGCGAGCAAGGTCCCGGTAATGCCGTGTTCAAATTTGCCCAGACTCATGCGCTGACGATCGTTAAAAAGACTACCGACGCCAGCGCAATGGGGCAAACGTTCCGCTTTAAGGTAACGCGAAAGGCGTCGGAGGGTTCTCCTGCCGAGACGCGCATGGTCGAGGTGAAAGTTAGCGAGAGGCGCGACGAAGACGGCGAGACCTGGTATGTCGGCAGCGTGCAATTTGCCGCGCCGACGGGCACCTATACCGTCGAGGAAGACACGAATTGGGCATGGCGCTACGAGGGCGAGCTGAGCACGCCGGGCAAGGCGCCCGGTAAATCTGCCGAGCTGACGATTTCGTCTGCTTCGAGCGCGGGCGATGCGATGGTGACGTGCGTCAACACGCGCGCGAAGGACAAATGGGTCGATGGCGGCTCGCGTGCCAAGAATGTTTGGGAAAACGGCACGCTGGGGAGGGAGGACTAGGATGACTAAGCGCAAGCAGATCGTCGCCCTCCTTGTCGGCGTTCTCCTGTTGGCTGGCGCCGCTGGTACCTTTGCGTGGCTTTCGGTTACGGGCGTGCTGGTCAACAAGTTTGGCTTTGGCTCGGTGGCGCCTTCGGTGGACGAGACGCTCAAGGACAACGTGAAAAGGGATGTCTCGGTAAAAAATACGGGCTCGGCTCCGGCATACCTGCGTGTCGCGGTGAATATCTACTGGCAGGATAAGGATGGCGCGCGCCTGTGGGATGAGCCGGTTGCCGGCACCGACTACGTCATTGACTGGGGCAGTGTGTCCAAGGCATCTGCTTCCAACACCGCCTCATCTTGGGTTGTCGCGTCCGACGGATACTACTACTGGACGTCTCCCGTTGCTTCGATGGGCAAAACCGATGTGCTCATCAAGAGCGTGACTGAGCAGAAGGCAGATGGGAAGAACCTGGTCGTTGACATTTCGACCCAAGCAATTCAATCCACGCCCGACGATGCAGTTGCAGAGGCATGGGGCTGTACAGTCAAGGATGGCGTGCTGGTGCCGCCGCATGGAGGTGCGTAGGTATGGCTTCTCCGATTCGTAAAGACGTTGTGTGTTCCTTGCGCTGCGTGATGGCGGCAATCGTCTGCCTTATCGCGCTTGCCGTTCCTGCACGTGCGTTTGCTGACGTTCCCACGATTGCCTATGACGGAAATGCACGCCAGCTAACGGTATCGGGAGCGACGGACTCCTCGGGGGAGCCCGATCTGTTTCCAGCCTTTAAAGATCTAATGCCCGGCGATGTACGCGAGCAACAGATTGGGGTTCGTGCCACGGGTGTAAAGTCCCAGGTACGTGTGTTTGTGCGGGCTGTTGTCGATCACGAGACGGCACATATGCTGTCTCCCACCACCTTAACGGCGACTGTGGGCGATGCCTCTGCAGGTTGGCTCCAGACAGGAACGCCGGGCAGCGTGTTTGCCTATCCCACGCAGGTCGCAACGTTTACGAGCGATGGCAGCACGGTACTCAATTTGCAACTAAGTGTCCCGACGTCGGTGGGCAACGAGCTTGCCGACGCAAACAAGGCAATTCGCTGGGAAATCACCGCCGAAGACGATGGCGAGAAGATCCCCGTACAACCTGTTGGCAGTAAGAGCCCCGGTCTGTTTGGCCTGGCGGCAACCGGCGACAGCACGCTCGCATTGCTCTTGGTGTTGCTGACGCTTGCAATCATTGCTTTCATGGCCGCGCTGCTTTTATCCCGGAGGGATAAGCGCTAGGTCCATCTTCTAAATGCTTCGCCCTCCCGGGCGGCGGGCACGAAGTTCCCTGCTCTACAGTCCTGCGCAAAGGAAGCCACATTAAGTGGCCTTCTTTGCGTGCGGAACTCGCGATGAACTTCGTGCCCGCCGCCCGGGAGGGCGCCCCTTTATTGATGGAAGGCCTAATAAGCGGATATTCCATGCCCGGATGTATTCAGAGCGGGACGGGCTTTCCGAATACAAAGAAGGCCACTTAATGTGGCCTTCAACTTACATATGTTGCGGATGCTCTCATGACAAGCCGCGCCTCAACACCGAGGCGTCTGCTCGGTGGCGCGGAACGTAAGGTTCATCGCGAGTTCCGCACGAGCCGGAGAGCACTTAATGCGCTCTCCGTGCGAGCAGGACTGTCCGAGCAGGGAACCTTACGTTCCGCGCCGCCCGGGCGGACGAACCAGGTCGATAGACCCGCTACTTGATCTTGGTCGTGCCCGGTGCCAGGTTGGGGTCGGTCTCGTTGGCCTCGGTCTGGAAGTGCTCGGTATACACGTTCTTGCCGTCGCGGAACATCTCGTAATACTGCATCTTGGCGTAATCCTCGCGCGCCTTGGTGGCGGCAGCGGCAGCGGCGTCGTCACCGGTGACGTTGGAGGAAAGCGCCCAACGCAGGCTGGCGTCCTCGTAGCCCACGGAGTTGATGGCGGGCAGCGACTCGCGCAGTGTCATATGCGCCTTCTGATAGTCGGAAAGCGGGGCGCCGATCAGCTGCATCAGCTGGGTGGACAGGTAGTTGGTGGACAGGTCGTCGACCTCACTCGTCTGGTCGCAACCGGCAACGTCGTAGTTAGCCCAGATGATGTAGTCAGTCTGCCACAGGCGTTCCTGGTGCGTGGCATCATCCTCGCCGGTAAACCACTTGTCGTTGAACTTGGACGGGAAGAACGGCTGGTGGTCGCCCCAGAACACCACGACAACCTTACGGTCGAGCTTGCTCAGGGCGTTGAGGAAGTAGCGAAGCGCCTGGTCGGACTGCTCGATGCACGAGACATACTCGTCGACATCGGAGAGCGTACCGTCCTCGACGGTCTTGGCGTCCAGGTCCGTCGTGTCGATGTTCAGGTGCATCTGCTTGTCGACCGGCAGCAGGCCCGTGTCGTAGCCCGAGTGGTTCTGCATGGTCACGTCGAAGATAAACTGCGGATCGGCGTTCTGATCGAGCAGCTCAAGGATCTTGTCGTAGGTTGCCTGGTCGGTCACCATGCCGCGCAGGGTGTCGGCACCCTGGAAGTCGTTGATGGACAGGAACTGGTCAAAGCCAAAGTCCTTGTAGACGTTCTCGCGGTTCCAGTTGGTCGCGTGGTTGGGGTGCATGGCCGTGGTGGAATATCCGAGCGACTTGAACTGCTCTGCCAGGTTCCCGGTCGTCTCCATGTTGTAGATGGTGTAGGGGTACACGCCCGAACCCAGGTTGGCCATGGAGTTGCCGGTCATAAACTCAAACTCGGTATTGGCGGTGCCGCCGCCGTAGGCACTCACGTAGAGCTTGCCGCGGCTGAGGCAGTTGGACAGGTTCTTAAAGTACTGCGGGCCCTCGTAGCCGGCGCGCATGTTCTGGTAGATGGACAGGTCCGAGAAGGTCTCGTTCATGATGGCGATGACCGTGGGCTTCTCGCTGTCGAATTGCTCCTTTGCGGCGGTGCGCTCGTCGCTCTTGGCGGCATCGGACTTGTCGTAGGCCTTGGCGTACTTTTTGAGCGTGGCCTTGGCGTCGTCGACGGAGTAGTCGGCGGGTTTGGGCGGCTTGATGGACTGTGCTGCACTAATAAAGGCAGGTAGATAGCCCTCGCGCCAGTAGCTCTCGAGCGGGCGCCAGGTGTAGACGGTGATGCCGAGGGTGTTGTAGTAGTCGATGAGCGTGACGTGTGCGGTCACGCCGCCCAGGCACAGCACCGCCACGAGCAGGTTGGTGAGCAGTATGCGCTTGGCGCTGGCCGCGCCCTTCTGGCGATGCGGCGCCACCAGGCCGGCGTACTCGCATAGCAGCATGGCGATGGCGGTAAAGCCCATGGACAGCACGCAGAACAGCGAGATGGAGAAGGTGTAGCCATTGCCGGCGACCGCGGCGGCGGTGGAGATGGCCGAAAGGTCGCCCGGCTGGATGGGCATGGATTTAAACGTGATGACGAAGAACTCGGCAATGCCCAGGACAAAGAGGGCAAAGGCCAGGACCGCGGGAGCTGCGCCGTGGCGCTGGAATAGGAAGAACAGGCCGACCATGAGCACGGTGATGATGGCCCACTCGAGCAGGATGCACAGGGGGTAGACCCAGGTAAAGTCGTGGTTGGACGAGACCTCCATGCCCAGCAGCGCAAAGACGCCGGCGAGCAGCAGGCACAAGACGGCGGCGACGAGCGGGCGGCCCACAAAGGCACCGCGCAGGCGGGCGAGCTTGCCGGTGGGGGCGGGGGCGTCGGCCGAGGCGAACGCAAAGATGCGCGGGGCGATGCGGTCGCGGGCGATGCTGGCCCAAGCGCAGCCGGTGAGGATGGCGTTGGTCAGGATGAGCATCACAAAGGCGAGCGGCTCGTTTTGGGCGACGAGGCCAATAGCGCCCCAGACGGTCAAAAAGAGCTGGAACAGGCCGAAGACGACGCTCCACCCAAGAGCGCTTTTGGCAACGGTGCCCGACTGTGCGCGAATGGCCTTGGCCTCGCGCAAGACAAGGTAGACGGTCGCCGCAAGACCGACGAGCGAGATGGCGGCAGCGAACATGCTGAGACTCCTCACAAACTTAAAACCTACGAAAGCGGGGATTAACCCGATTGTTACCGAGATATGCGCAGCATTTGACGGCTGCGTACAACAACCAGCCATAATAACGCGCGAGTATGGCGGTGTTGCGCAATTGAGTGCCCACCTGCGCGATAATGGACGGGAATTACACGGAAACGTAAAGGCTTCTTAAAGAATTAGCGAGGATGAGGCGATGAGCGAGCAGGTTTGCACCAAGGCTGTGGATACGTGCGGCTATCCGGTCGAGACCACGGGCAATGCGGTGCTGGACACGTTGGAGCACCGTTCCTCTACGCGCGCTTTTGCGCGCGATGACAACGACCGTTCCGTGGCGGTGACCGATGAGCAGCGGGCGGCGGTTTTGCATGCGGCGAGTCGCGCGCCGTCGGCGGGCGCCATGATGATGTATTCCATCGTGAGCATTCGCGAGCAGGCTACGCTGGACCGTCTGGCCGACCTGTGCGACCACCAGCCCATGATCGCCAAGGCGCCCTGGGCACTCATATTTGTGGTCGATTATGCCAAGTGGATCGATCTGTTTGAGCATGTGGGTTGCTTTGAGCCCGAGTTTGTCGAGCGCACGGGCAAGTCGCCCCGTCGTGCGCCGGGTTTGGGCGACTTTGCCATCGCGGCCCAGGACGCCGTGATCGCCGCCCAAAACGCCGTGGTTGCCGCCGAGGCCCTGGGGCTGGGGAGCTGCTATATCGGCGATATCGTCGAGAACGCCGAGGAAGTTGCCGCACTGCTGGACTTGCCTGCCTATACCATGCCGCTGTCGATGCTCATCATCGGCACGCCCCGTAAGGAGCGCCCGGCAATCGCGCATCCCGTGGTGAACCTGGTGCACGAGGAGCGTTATTGCCGCGCCGACGCCGCGACGATGGATGCGCAGGTGGCCGAGATGGATGCGATGTTTCGCCCGCACGCCCGCGAGGTGGGCGAGCGCGTCATCGACATCTACACCCGTAAGCACACGAGCCCCTTTATGGCCGAGATGAGCCGCTCTATGGAGTGGTGGTTCAAAAACTGGCTCGGAAAATGACGAATGTGACAAAGGGGGCGTCCCTTTGTCACATTCCATATCGCCGCGGTGGCCTAAAGGCCGCATAAATGTTTATCTAGCTGGGAAAACGGTGCCATTAAAATATGGGCTGATTACCTATAATCCCGTCGAACGTTAAAATTGGGAGGAAACCGGCTTATGGAACAAAAGGCAAAGGAAGTAGCCTCGCACGCTGCGATTCCTGTGAGCATCTCGGCGATGCTCGTCACGCTGGGCGTGGTGTATGGCGATATCGGCACCAGCCCCATGTATGTAACCAAGGCGCTCGTTGCCGGCAACGGCGGCATCGGAAGCGTCACGCAGGAGTTCGTGCTCGGCGCGCTCTCCCTTGTCGTGTGGACGGTCACGCTGCTAACGACCGTCAAGTACGTGCTGATCTCGCTGCGCGCCGACAACCACGGCGAGGGCGGCATCTTTGCCCTGTACAGCCTGGTCAAGCGCTGCGGCAAGTGGCTCATCATCCCCGCCATGCTGGGCGGCGCGGCGCTCCTCGCCGACGGCATCCTGACGCCTGCCGTTACCGTGACCACGGCCATCGAGGGCCTGCGCACCATTCCGGCGGTTCACGCCGTGCTCGGTGACGACCAGGGCCGCGTTGTCGCCATCACGCTCGCCATCATCATCGCGCTCTTCTTGGTGCAGCGCATCGGCACGGCCAAGATCGGTCACGCCTTCGGCCCCATCATGACGCTGTGGTTTTTGTTCCTGGGCGGCACGGGCCTGTTCTTTGTCTGCCAGTATCCCGCGGTGCTGCTGTGCCTCAACCCGTTGCGTGGCATCGCTTTTCTGCTGAGCCCCAACAACCATGCGGGCATCATGATTCTGGGCAGCTGCTTCCTTGCCACCACCGGTGCCGAGGCGCTCTACTCCGACATGGGCCATGTGGGCCGCGGCAACATCTACGCCACCTGGCCGTTCGTTAAGTGCTGCCTGCTGCTGTCCTACATGGGCCAGGGCGCGTGGCTTATCAACAACGCCGGCAACCCGGAGCTCATGGGTATCGCCGACCTCAACCCCTTCTACCAGATGCTCGCCCCGGGTCTGCGCCCCTTTGCCGTCGGCCTTTCCACCGTCGCGGCCATCATCGCCTCGCAGGCGCTCATCACCGGCGCATTCTCGCTGGTGTCCGAGGCCAGCCGCCTGGACCTCATGCCGCATATGCAGGTCTTCTATCCTGCCGAGACCAAGGGCCAGCTCTACATCCCCATGGTCAACAACGTCATGCTTGTCGGCTGCGTCATCGTGGTGCTGTTGTTCCAGAACTCGGCGCACATGGAGGCTGCGTACGGCTTGGCTATTACCCTGACCATGATGTGCACGACGCTGCTGCTCTTCTTCTATCTGCACGTGGAGCGCAAGCTCAAGATCGCGCCGTGGATCTTTGCCGTCTTCTTCCTCATGCTCGAGGGTTTCTTCTTTGTGAGCTCGCTCACCAAATTCTTCCACGGTGGCTATTTCACCATCCTCATGGCCGCGCTCATCATGGGCATCATGGTGTGCTGGTACAACGGTACGGCTGTTGAGCAGCGCCAGTTTACGCTGCTGCCGCTGCGCAGCTACCTGCCGCAGCTCAAGCGCCTGCGCGACGACGATCGCTACGAGCTTATGAGTGACAACATCGTGTACCTGACCAAGGACACCAATACCGACTACATCGACCGCGATATCGTCTACTCGATCTTGGACAAGCACCCCAAGCGCGCTCGCGCCTGGTGGTTCGTGAATGTCGAGACCATGGAGGAGCCGCATACCTTTGCCTACTCGGTCGAGACGTTCGGCACCGACTACGTGTTCCGCGTGCATCTGTATCTGGGCTACAAGATCAACCAGCGCGTCAATGCCTATCTGCGTCAGGTTGTTCAGGATTTGGCTGCCAGCGGCGAGCTGCCGGCACAGACGCATGACTACTCGGTCTACAAGGACCCGGGCAACATCGGTACGTTCAAGTTCGTCATGATCCGTAAGCTTCTGGCGCCCGAGAGCGACGTGGAGCCGAGTGAGCGCACGGCTATCACGCTCAAGTACATCATCCGCCGCGCTGCCGGCACCCCCGCGCGCTGGTACGGCCTGGAGAACTCCAACGTGAGCTTTGAGTACGTGCCGCTGTTCACCAAGTTTAAGGCCGTGAGCAAGATGCAGCGCCTGGCTCCCGACGAGCGTCCGTAGTCGACGTCTGCTGTTTGTCTAGCGACCGCAGGCTGCAAAGGCTATACACTTGAAACCACCACAAGGAGGCCACCACCGCAAAGGTGCCAGTCCCCTTTGTGGTGGTTTTTGTTTTTGAGAGAGGGGCAGGGCGCTGATGGACGTCCGTACGGACGGCGATATGGCCGAGAACTTTTGGTGGCGGCGCACGACGTTGACGCGTCGCAGCCCTCTGTATGACGCCTGCGTGTCGGCGGGACTGCTGGTCGCGGCGACGATTGTGGGCGCGCTGCTCGACCATCCGGGTCTCGCGCCGAGCATCATGATCGTCTATGTGTTCGCCGTGCAGCTGTGCGCATTCTTTACCTGGAGCCGCCTGTATTGCCTGCTGAGTTCGGCTGCCGCCGTGGCGCTCTACAACCTCTTATTTGTCGACCCGCGCTACGCGCTGTCGTTTATCGACCGCGTCTATCCCGGCATGTTCTTCATTATGTTTGCGGTCTCGCTCGTGTCGAGCTCGATTGCGTTGGCCCTGCGCCGCGCCTTGGCGCAGGCCGCCGCCAGCGACCGCCGCACGCAGATGGTGCTCGAGACCAACCGCATGCTGCAGCGCTGCGCCGATAAGCAGCAGATTGTCCATGCCATGGCAACGCAGCTGGCGCGTCTTTCGGGCTGTCCTGTCGTGTGGTACAGCGCCGACGCCGAGGGCGATGACCTGCTGCCGCGTGCGACATACACGGCCGTGGGCGATGCCGCGCCGGTGCACGAACTGGCGCCGCAGATGCCGCCGCGGCTCTCGGCGTCCGCCTATGTGGGAACGCCGCTCGATGCCACCTACGGCGGCTCGGCGTTCTACGGCATCTACCTGACCGTGCGCTCGGGCGACACCATGGTGCGCGCGGGCGATCCCGCCTCGGTGGTGGGCGTGCTGGCTATCGTTGCCGAGCCCGACGTGCTGACGCACGAGGAGCGGACACTTGCCGATGCCATAGTGAGCGAAGGCGAGCTGGCACTCGATCGCGCCCGCGCCATGGAGGCCCGCGAGGAGGCGGCGGTGCTTGCCAAAAATGAGCAGCTGCGCGCCAATCTGCTGCGCTCCATCTCGCACGATCTGCGCACGCCGCTTACCAGTATTTCGGGTAATGCCGACGTGCTGCTCGATCAGGGTTCGACCGGCACCGCGGTGCTCGATGCCCAGACGCGCCGCGGCCTGCTGCTATCAATTCGCTCGGATGCGCTGTGGCTCAACGCCACCGTCGAGAACCTGCTCGCCATCACCAAACTCGAGGGCGGCGGCATGCATCTGTCGACCACGCTCGAGCTTATGGACGATATCGTCGAGGAGGCGCTGCGCCATGTTAATCCGGCCGTGCGCGAGCACGACCTTAAGGTGGTGGCGAGCGATGAGCCGGCGCTCGTCAATGTCGATGCGCGCCTGATGGTGCAGCTGGTGGTAAACCTGGTGAACAATGCCATTACCTACACGCCCGCAGGCTCGCATATCGTGATCTCGATTGACGCCGGCGATGGACGCGTGGCGTGCTCGGTGGCCGATGACGGCCCGGGCATTGCTCCCGAGGACCGCGAGCGTATCTTTGAGTCGTTCTACACCGCCAACCATGGTTTGGCCGATAGCCGACGCAGTGTGGGCCTGGGGCTTTCGCTTTGCCGCTCCATTGCGCTGGCGCATGGCGGTAGCATAGAGGTTGCCGCGGCGGACCCGCACGGCTCGGTCTTTACGATCGAGCTTCCCGCCGCCGACGTTTCGTTTGATAAGGAGTAGCGCTGTGCCGAACTCTGCCGTGAAACCGCTCATCTTGGTCGTTGAGGACGATCCCGCCGTCCGCAACCTTATCGTCGCCGCGCTCGAGGCGCACGGCTTGCGCCATATGGCCGTGGAGACCGCACATGCTGCCATCGCCGCCGCCTCGTCGCAGGCGCCGAGCATTGTGCTGCTCGATCTGGGCCTGCCCGATATGGACGGCGTCAAGGTGGTGGAGTCGGTGCGCACGTGGTCGGGCATGCCGATCATCGTGGTCTCGGCGCGCAGCGAGGACGCGGACAAGATCCGCGCGCTCGATGCTGGTGCCGACGACTACCTGACCAAGCCGTTTTCGGTCGAGGAACTGCTCGCGCGCATTCGCACGACGCTCAGGCGCCTTTCGTATGCGCAAACGGGCGGCGTTGCCTCCGAGGGCTCGTTCGATACCGGTGAGCTGCATATCGATTTTGATGCCGGCATTGCCATGATGGATGGCGAGGAACTGCACCTGACGCCGATCGAGTACAAGCTCCTGTGTCTGCTGGCGCACAACGCCGACAAGGTGTTGACGCACCAGTTTATCCTGCACGAGATTTGGGGCACGGCGACCAAGAGCGACTTGGCGAGCCTGCGCGTCTTTATGGGCACGCTGCGCAAGAAGATCGAGTCCGACCCCGCGCATCCGCGCTATATCCAGACGCACGTGGGTATTGGTTACCGATTGGTCATCCAAGGCTAGATCGCCAACCACCATCCCAATATGAGTTGCGGTGAAATACGGTCTAAATTTGCCTAATTCCAGGCAAAACAGTCCGTATTCCACAGCAACTTTGTTATTTGCCCTTGGGCTTGCTGGCGTAGAACTTCTTCTTTTTGGGCTTGCCGGCGGGGAAGGGCTTGCCGGCAAAGTTGGACTTGCCGTTGCCGGCCTGCGCGTGCGCGGGTACTGCCGCACGTGTCTTGCGGGCCTCGGGGTTGCGCAGTTCCTCGACGCGCTCGGCAATTTCCTCGGCGCTAAAGCCGACCTCGGCCATGGCGTCCTCGATGGGCAGGCGGCGCACGATGTAGCAGTGGTGCACTTTCTGGTTGCGCGCGAAGTCCTCGGGGATGGTCTGCGCCGTAATGTCCTCCAGCACCACGCCCGCGCGGGCGAGCTTGCGCGTTTCGGGGCGGAAGCCGCGCAGGTTGCAGCTAAAGATGGCATGGCCGCCCTGCGCGAGCAGGCGCGATACGCCGGCCAAAAGCTCAACATGGTCGCGCTGGACATCCCAGGTGCGACGGCCCATCTTGGACGAGTTCGAGAACGTGGGCGGGTCGACAAAGATCAGGTCCCAGCGGTTGCGCGTCTGGCGCTGGTCGCGAATCCAGGCGAGCACGTCGTCGCGCACAAAATGATGCTGAGGCCCCACAAAGCCGTTCTGGCACATGTTGCGCTCGGCCCAGTCCAGATAGGTGTTGGAGAGGTCGACCGTCACGGTCTCCTCGACGCCGCCATCGGCCGCGTAGCAGGTGGCAGTGCCGGTGTAGGCAAACAGGTTGAGGAAGCGGCGCGCCTGCTTGGCGTGCTCGCGCACCAGGTTGCGGGTGACGCGGTGGTCCAAGAAGATGCCCACGTCCAGGTAGTCGTCAAAGTTGACGGCAAAGGTGAGGCCGCCCTCTTCGATGAGCGGGAGGCGACGGCGCGCGATGTTGGCGCGTTCGCCCGATCCGCCCTTGCCGGCGCCCTGCTTGCCGTACTGCGAGCCACCGCGCGAACGCATGCGGGCCTTGGCGTGCACATGCTCGGCGGGAACATCTAGGATGCGCGGCGCGATAGCCAGAATGTCGAGCATGCGGGCCTGAGCCAGTGCGGGGTCGATGGTCTTGGGCGCGGCGTATTCGGCGATGACGAGCCAGCGGCCCGGAGTCTGCGGGCAACCCTCGTACAGATCGATGGCGGCGGAGTAGTCGGGCAGGTCGGCATCGTAGACGCGGTAGCAGCTCACGCCCTCGCGCTTTGCCCACTTGCGACGCAGGCGGGCGTTTTTGCGCAGGCGGTTGGCGAACTGCTCGGACTCGGGGATGAGCACGGGCAGCGGCTTGCCGTCGCCCAGGTCGAGCGTGGCGGCGGACTCGGGCATGGCGGGGGCGGGGGCTTCGTCGCTGATGACGTCGTCGGCGTCCGCGGTCTCGCCCTCAGCATTCGCGCTGGTCGCAGCCTCAAACACTGCCGCGGCGTGGTCGAGCGAGGGCCAAACCTCGATAGCTGCTTCCTCGTTATTGGGCATGACGGCGATCGAGTGCTCGGACTCAGCGTGGAGCGCGCGGGCCAGCAATCCGTCGCGGGTGAGCGCGGCGACCGGTGCCGAAGCGAGTTCGGGCGCGCGGCGCAGCTCGCCGACCAGCGTCATGGCGTCGTGCATGAGCGAAAGCGGGGTCTCGGTGGTGTCTGCGACCACGGCGGCGCCGGCGACAGCGCCTGCATGGTCCAGCACAGTGGCTGGCTTGGCAGCGCAAAAGTCGACAAAACGTTTGTAACCGGCGCACTTGACCATGCGCTCGGCAGTCTTGCGGGCGGCGGGGTCGATGTCTACAGCCACGATGCGCGCCTGCCGCTCGCGCGCTGCCGCCTCGCGCTCGCGTGCCTCGGCAAGCAGCTGCTCCCACAGGGCGGCGTCGTGCAGCTGCCAGCCCTCAAAGCCCCAGCGCTCGCGTGTGGCGCCCGGGGCGCGGTCGGTCAGAATGTTCACGGCTTCCAGCAACAGGCCGCCGCCGGCGCACGAGGCATCGATCAGCGTGGGCAGGGCTTCGTTCTCGTAATCATCGGCCGTCAGCTCGCGCTCGCACAGTGCGGTCCAGCCGACCTGCGCCAGCACCAGGGCGGCGTAGTCGGGGCGCAACACGTGCGCACCCTCGCCGGCACGGGTCGCCGCGGGCGGCAGGCGCTTGAACAGCGGGTCGCCCGAAAGGTCCAGGCTTATGCTCGCGCGGCGCTGGCGCAGCGAAAGCAGTAGGTGAACATCGGGGTCGGCGGCATCGACGTCGGCGCGACGGCCCGTGGTCTCGGCCAGACGGTCGCACAGCGCGTCCTTGGCGCGCAGGGCCGAGAAGCGCGTGTTGCGCAACTGCTCGGTCACGCCGCGGGCGGTGATGGCGATGGTGGCGCCGGGGCGGATGATGGTCTCCCAGGCGATGTCGTAAACGCTGTCGTACAGTTCATCGGCATCCTGTGCCTCAAAGCGCCCGAGTACTACGAACACACGGCTCGCCAGGCGCGACCACAGACAGGCGCGGTAGCCTTCTTCGAGCTCGCCCTCAAACGTAGCGCGGCCCTTCAGGCGGCGGACATGCGAAAGCCCGAGGCGTTTAAGCTCATCGGAGAGTGCGGACTCAAAGCCCTCGGGGCAGCTTGCGTAAAATTCCATGGGTGACCTCTCTGGTTGCGTCGCTCCATTATATGATGGATGCTTCGTTTGCCCTTATCCTCGAAAGGAACCCATATGATTGATGCGTGCCCCTCGATTCTCATTTTCATTGCAACAGTCTCAGGGCTCAGCGCAGCGCGTTGCGCTGAGCCCTGAGGCTCGAATCCGGGTAGGCAACCTCAGAGGCGCCGGAATCCCCCGGCCCTCGATGGAGGGAAGCCGGCATGTCCAGACTGAAACCGTCCGGAAGGTCGTACGGGAGGCTCACGAGGCACGAGAGGAATGCGATAGAGAGGATGCTCGACCGCAATCGAAGCGCCCGCGAGATCGCCACGGAGCTCGGCAGGTCGCCCTCGACCGTGACCAGGGGCGCGTGGGGAGGCGACACGTCGCCACCCGGACGCCCGAACGCCAGGGCTCGGTGCCGCAAGTGGGAGTCTGCACGCGGGCTCCCGCCGCCTTAAAGAACTGAAAGCTGGGCGTTAGGCAAATCGATGGCACGTGATCTGCGATTACTCGACCATAGATGGCGTAATCGAGACCAAGGGAGGTCATCATGCGCAAGGCAAACGAGAGCTGGTTCTGACGCGCGAACGACATGGCTGTGGCGGGCGACATGAACCCCGTGGTCCGTGTCCTGTGGGTCGCGCTCATCGTGGGCATCGGCATCGCGACGATGGCCACGCTCTGGATCGTCACGAGGTAGCGCGCCACGAGCGAATGGCGAGGCGTACGGCGTATGCCGCGCTGGCGGAACCCTAACCTCGCTGCTGGACAATCTGCTCGATGAGCTTCGCGACGGAGTCCTCGGCCGCGTCCCCGATCAGGTGATGGGCCGCGGCCTTTGCCTCCGGCATCGCGCCTGCGACTGCGTAGGAGTTCGGCACCTTTTCGAGGAGCGTCACGTCGTTTTCCGAGTCTCCGATAAAAGCGATCTCGTCCAGCGTGACCCCAAGGCTGCTGAGAAGCGCGTCGAGTCCGTTTACCTTGCTCCAGCCAGCCGGAACAACATCGAGGAAGAATGGGACGGGCGAGGGGAAATCAAGCTCTGGGCAGGCTTCCTTGCATCGACTCCGAACGACTTCCGTCGGGGCGGAGCTGACGTTGACGAAGATGCCGGCGGTGATGACGTCACGGTTCGCGGGCACGTCTCCGAGCGCCATGTCTCTTCCGGAGTCCTTAACGACTTCCAGGGCGAATTCGTCGCCAGGCTCGACGGCGCAGAGGAACTGCTCGCAGCGCTTGCCAGTCTCATCGACATCGGCGACTAGCCAGAGTGACGTTCCCGCGTAGGGGCGTACGGCGCTATCGAGCTTGACGAGGGCCTCCGTCGAGAGCGTCTTTTTGAATACGAGTTCGCCGCTGGAGAAGACCTTCTTTCCGTTGGCCATGATGCCGGTCGAGAAACAGCGCGCGTCGCCGTCAAAGGCATCGGCCAGGTCGGCGTAGTCGCGGCCGCTTGCGGGGCCGAACGCGATGCCCGCATCAAGCGCCGAAAGAATCGCGCTGTGCGTGCGCTCCGATACGACCCTTGAGCCAAACGGCAACAGGGTCCCGTCCATGTCTGCGAGGATGAGCTTTATCAAGGGGTCCTCCCGTTTCGGTCTGGGCATCGGTGCGCCGGCGTGCGTCGTTCTAGCTGTATTGCTTGTCTCCCAAGAGATTCTTCGAGATGATCCTGTTAAACTCTACCGGGTCATCCCAGCAAGAGGTCAGGAAGAGGAACAGCAGCTCGATGACGAAGTTGATCGAGCTGTGCGAGAAGGCGACCTCGGTTCCGATGATGGCCTGATCTCGCGAGATGGCTCGGATGATATGTGTGGCACGCTTCGCGAGCGGCGTATCCGGGTTGTCTGTGATCATGATGATGGGGGTGTTCGAATCCTCGGCAGAGTCGAATATGTTGACGAGGCGCTTCGAGTATCCGGACGTCGAAATGACGAGTAGGACGTCATTCTCCTTGAGGCTGGTTGCGGCGGAGACCATGGCTTCGGTGGTACTGGGGCAAAACGCCCTGACCCCAACCTGCGAGAGCTTGAACGCCGCGTTTACGCCCATGCTAATCGAGTTGCCGACGCCCGCGATCAGGACGAGGTTGGCGTTGTGGAGCAGATTGACGACTGCCGAAAAGTCATCGGGGTCAATGAGCGAGGTGGTTTGGGAGAGCTCCTTGACCTTGTGAGACAGGACGTACTTAATGGAGCCCTCGACGTCATCCAGAGTAACCTTGCCGCCCGTGGCCTTTTCCTCGCCGGATGCCCTGCTGATGGATATGCCGAGCGCCAAGCGCATATCCGAATAGGTTCGGTAGTCAAGCGTCCTTGCGAATCTCGAAACAGACGCCGGTGACGTACCGGTTTCTGCGGCGAGTTCGCGGACGGTCATCGTTGCGACGTCCGACGGGTGGTCGAGCACATACGTTGCGATTGCCTTCTCCGAGGGGGATAGGCTGCTCATGACCGCGCAGATGTGGCTGAGCACATCCCCTGTCTTATCCATGGTTACTCCTTGGCCTTGGTTTGCTTTGTATCTTAGGTCAAGAGAGATGAAAATTAGGCAAAATGTTTCATGAGCGGCGAAAAAGCGTTTCACCGCTCATTTCCTACCGTTCACGGTAAATCGGTGCTTCTCCGGCGCAATCTCAGCTTGAGCTGCTATCTTATGAGCCGTGAAACAACGGCACGAAAACGATGAAACAACAGAACATCGTTCCAACGCCTCGAAACTCCGTTTCACGCTTGATGGCGAATCACTTTGAAGCCCAGACGGGCGCCCGGCGAGCAAGAAGGAGGAAGCGCGATGCACAACGCGAAGGCAAACGCAAGCATGACCTCGCTGTTCTTCGCGAACGTCCTCTACTGGGTCTGCGCGGGCGTGTACTCGCCGTTCCTCTCCGCTCACTACGCGAGCCTCGGCCTCAGCGCGGCCCAGACCGGCATCCTCCTCGCGGCGACCCCGGTGTGCGCGCTCGCCATCCAGCCGCTCTGGTCGACGATCGCCGACAAGCTCGGGCGCCGCCGCGCGGTCATCGTGGCCCTCTGCCTTGCGGCGGCGGTACTCGCTCCGCTGTATTACCTGGCGTCGACGTTCGCCCCGGTCCTTCTCGTGACCTTTGCGTTCTCGGCGTTCTTCTCGGGGCTTCTGCCTCTGAGCGACTCCCTCGTCATTGAGCTCGCGGATCGCTCTGGCCTGGACTTTTCTCGCATCCGCATGGGTGGCACCATCGGCTACGCCATCGTCGTCCTGATCGTCGGCAGGCTGCTTGACGCGGCTCCTCAAATCCAGTTCGCGGTGGTCTCCGCGGTGCTGGTGGCCTTCGCGGCTCACATGTGGCGCCTCCCCGAGGCGGGAGTTCGCGCCAATGCCGCGGACGATCCCAAGGTCTCCCACGGAAAGGGCCTCCTCTCGCTGTTCACCAGCAACGAGATCGCCTTCGTCTTGGTCTTCGCCTTCATCAGCTCGGCCGCGATTGGCTTCATCGGGGCGTTCTTGGGCCGCTACGCGGTCGAGCTTGGCGAGGGCCAGAACCTCGTGGGCGTCCTGAGCGCGGTCTCCGCTGCGAGCGAGATCCCCATCCTGCTCGTTTCCTCCAAGCTGGTCAGGCGCTTCGGCGAGATGAACCTCCTGATCTTTTCCTGTTTCATGGCGGCGCTCAGGCTCGTGCTCGTGGGCACCGGCATCGTCCCGGTCATGATCTGCGGCCAGTTGCTGCAGAGCGTGAGTTACATGACCGTTTACTACTCCTGCGTTACCTACATTGCCAACCACACCTACGAGGATTGTCGCGCTCGAGGTCAGAGCGCCTTCGCGATGGTCCAGAGCGGTCTGTCCGTCGTGGTTGCGAACCTGTTTGGCGGTTGGGCGTGCGACGCGCTCGGCACGCACGCGGGTTTCCTGGCCTTCGCCCTCGCTTCAACGATTGCTGCGGTCGTTGCTCTTGTGGCGTACGTGCTGTGGCGTCGAGGCGCGGCGCTACAGCCTGAGGGCCAGGCGGCCGCATAGGCTGTGGTGCCGCGGTTCGCAAGCGCCTGCGTGCCTCGCGCTTCGCTTCGTGTTCAACCAGCTGACGAGCTGAGAACTGTCCGATCCAATGATTATCCAGGTGAAAGGAAGGAAAGATGTCTCTCATCAAGGTCAACGAGCTTCTTCAACATGCGACCGAGCACCACTATGGCGTGCCCGCGATCAACGTCATCAACACGGAGACCATTCGTTATGCGATCCAGGCCGCCGAGGATGAGCACATGCCCCTCATCATCCAGTACTGGCCCGGCTTCGAGGGCCACTGCGCCCTCGACATCATCGCCTTCGCCGCCCGCTATTACGCCGAGCGCGCGAGCGTGCCCATCGCCGTCCACCAGGATCACTCCGCTGGTTACGAGATCGCCGTCAAGGGCGTCAAGGCTGGCTTCCCCTCCGTCATGGTCGACGGTTCCTCACTTCCCTATGAGGAGAACTTCCAGCTCACGAAGGACGTCGTCCAGGTCGCCAAGGTCTTCGACGTCGACATCGAGGCCGAGCTTGGCCATGTCGGCAACGGCTCCGACGCCAACGACTTCGTGAACAGCGACCACTACACCGACCCGAACCTCGCCGAGGAGTTCGTCGAGGGCACCGGTTGCGGCTCGCTTGCCATCGCCGTCGGCAACGCCCACGGCCCCTACGTCAAGGTCCCGAACCTCGACATGGAGCGCATCAAGGCCTGCAGGGAGGCCGTCAGCGTCCCCCTCGTCATGCACGGATGCTCCGACATCCCCGACGAGCAGCTCCAGGAGGCCGTGAACCTCGGCATGAGTAAGTTCAACATCGCCACGGAGTACTTCCGTTCCATGTACCGCGCCTTCGAGAAGGACATAAACTCCGGCAAGAACGACGGCAACGGCGTTGGCCTCCTGATGGACGCCGCCCCCGACATGCGCGCGTTCGTCGCCAGCAAGATCCAGCTTCTGAACCCCAACCACTATTCGCTCTAGGAGAGACTCGATGAAGAAAGTTCTTGTCGCGTCGCACGGCCACCTCGCAAGTGGAATCAGGAGCTCGATCGGGATCCTGACCGGCATGGCGGACATGGTGGAAGCAGTTGACTGCTACGTGGACGACTCCGATTTCACCCCTCGCATCCAGGCCTTTATTGACTCGGTGGGCCCTGAGGACGAGGCCATCATCTTCACCGACATCTACGGTGGCTCCGTCTTCCAGAAGGTCGTCCTCATGGAACCGGAGAAGCGCGGGATCGTCCACGTCACCGGTATGAATCTCGGTCTCGTGATCGAGGCGCTCCTCGGCGCCGAGCCGGTCACGGCAGATTCGATCAAGCAGAGCGTCGAGCTGGCGAGGGCGACGATGCAGGTCGTCGAGCCTCCGAGCAAGGCCGCGGACAACGAGGGGTCCGACGGAGACTTCTTCGATTAGAGAACACTAACAAGCAGGGAATGAGGAAACAATGATTGTTCAGGTTCGAGTCGATGACCGTCTGATTCACGGACAGGTCGCCCTGGTGTGGACCAAGGAGCTCAACACCACCAGGATCATCGTCGCCAACAAGCACGCCGTGGAGAGCGACGCCCTTCGCATGACGCTTTCCATGGGTACGCCGGCGGGCCAGAAGCTCCTCGTCAAGGACGTTCCGGATGCCTGCCGCATCGCGAACGATCCGCGTGCGGACTCCATGCGCATCTTCGCGCTCACCAACTGCGTGCGTGACGTGCTTGAGCTCGTTAAGGGCGCGCCGGGCAAGATCGAGGGCGTGAACGTTGCCAACGTCGGCCGCTTCGACAAGTCTGATCCGGATAGCAAGGTCGCCCTCAACTCCACGATCATGCTCAACCCGGATGAGCTAGAGGCTGCGAAGGAGCTTTGCGAGCAGGGTATTCCGGTTTTCCATCAGCTTATCCCGTCCAATCCCAAGACTCCTCTCAAGAGTCTGATCGAGGCGGCGGAGAAATAAGGGGATTTGGCCAGGCGGCCAAATGAAATGAGAGAAAGGAAGTCAAATGATTGGGTTAGCAGTAATGGCTTGGTTGACCGTGCTGATTTGCTACGGCGGCAACTGGGTTCTCGGCCAGTGTATGATCGAGCGTCCTCTCGTGGTCGGCCTCGTTGCGGGCCTTCTGATGGGCGACGTCAAGACCGGTGTCATCATCGGTGCCTCTCTCGAGGCGATCTTCATGGGCGCGGTTAACATCGGTGGCGCCATCTCCGCCGAGCCCATTACCGCGACCGCCCTCGCCGTCGCCTTCACCGTTGGCGCCGGCATCGACCAAGGCGCCGCCATCACGCTGGCCGTTCCCGTTGGCGTCGTCACCGCGTTCCTCTCGATCTTCATGAACAACGTGTTCCTCGCGTTCTTTGCCGCCACCTTTGACAAGATGGCCGCCGAGGGCAACGAGAAGGGCCTCGCGCTTCAGCACTTCGTTCTCTGGTTCGTTAAGTACGCCGCCTTTGGCCTCATCGCCTTCCTCGGTGTTTACCTTGGCGCCGAGCCCGTTGCCGCCATCGTCAACCAGATTCCGGCCAATGTCATGAGCGGCCTCAACGCCGTGGGCGCCCTCCTGCCCGCCGTTGGTATGGCGCTCCTGCTCCAGATGCTGTGGAGCACCGAGCTCAGCATCTACTTCTTCCTGGGCTTCACGCTCTACCAGTACCTCGGCCTCCCGATGATCGCCATCGCGGTTCTCGGCGTCATCATCGCGGTTGCCTCCGCCCTCCGCGACAAGGAGATTTTCGATCTCACCAAGAAGGGCATGGCCACCCAGGCCGTTTCCAGCGACTCTGTAACCAGCGACGAGGAGGATTTCTTCGCATGAGCAACCTGACCAAGAATGTGAGCCCTGAAGACAAGAAGATGCTCAACAGCATTTTCCTGCGCTCTTTCTCCGTGTTCGCCTCCTGCGCCGGCGGTTCCGTCAAGGCTGGCGCCGACGGCTGGCTGTACTCCGTCCAGCCCGCGCTTAACCGCTACTACTCCGATGACCCCGAGGCCCGTGCCGATGCCATGAAGCGTCACACGACTTGGTACAACATTACCCAGAACGTCGGCACGTTCGCCATGGGCCTCGTCGCCTCCATGGAGAGGGAGAACTCGCAGCACGAAGACTTCGACACCGAGTCCATCGACGGCATCAAGGTTTCCCTGATGGGCCCGATGTCCGGCATCGGTGACGCAATCTTCTGGGGCGTCCTGCGTGTCATCGCCGCTGGCATTGGCATCAACCTCGCCATGAGCGGCTCGCCCCTCGGCGCGATCATGTTCCTGCTGATCTACAACATCCCGTCGATCCTCTGCCGATACTTCATGACCTACCTCGGCTTCAGCATGGGCACCAACTTCATCTCCGAGATGTACGAGGGTGGTCTCATGAAGCTCATCACCAAGGCGACCTCCACGGTTGGCCTCGTGATGATCGGCGCCATGACCGCGGCGAACGTCCAATTCAACACGATCCTGTCCATTCCGGTTCAGGACTCTGACCCCGTCATGATCCAGACCTACCTCGACTCGATCTTCAAGGGCATCGTGCCCCTGGGACTTACGCTCGTCGTCCTCTGGCTCCTGCGCAAGAAGAACGTGAACGTCAACATCATCCTGGTTGGCATCATGATTCTGGCGCTCGTCCTCGGCCTCGTGGGCATCGTGTAGGGCGGCTTCCGGATCATTCGAAGCTTGTTCAAGGCAATTCCCGGCGGCACGCGATCGAGGACATTCGACGCGTGCCGCCCCATTAGAAGGAGAGAACATGCGCTACACGCACCTCAAGAACTCCGACGTCGACGTCTCCCAGCTCGCCGTGGGCACCTGGGCGATCGGCGGCGACTCCTTTGGTGAGAACGATGACGCCGCCAGCATGTCCGCTATCCGCACCATGCTCGATCACGGAGTCAACCTCATTGACACCGCGCCGTGCTATGGCAACGGCACATCTGAGAAGGTCGTCGGCAACGCGCTCAGGGGCATCGACCGAGAGAGCTACCTGCTCTCGACCAAGGTTGGCCTGATCACCAGCGCCGCCGGCTATGACCGCGACTCCTCGTTCAAGAATATCATGAGGGAGGTCGAGAGCTCGCTGCGCAACCTCCGCACCGACTACATCGACTTCTACTTCGTGCACTGGCCCGACGCCAAGACCCCGTTCTCCGAGACGATGTGCGCCCTCCAGCTCCTCAAGGAGCAGGGCAAGATTCGCCACATCGGCGTCTCCAACTTCACGCCCGAGATGATCGAGGAGTGCGAGAAGGTCGCTCAGGTCGACGTCCAGCAGCCGCCCTACTCCATGGTCGACCGCTCCTCCGAGGACCTCATCAAGTGGGGCTACGAGCGTGGCATCGACTCCTTCACCTATGGCTCCCTTGGCGCGGGCATCCTGTCGGGCAAGTTCCGCGAGCTGCCGAAGTTCGGGGAGGGCGACGTCCGCGCCGGCTTCTACGACTACTTCCAAGAGCCCAAGTTCTCTCGCGTCCAGGAGCTGCTCAAGGTCATGGACGAGATCGCCGAGGCTCACGACAAGCCCGTGGCACAGGTCGCCGTGAACTGGAGCACCCAGAAGGAGTACGTGGGCACCGCGCTCGTTGGCGTGCGCACGGACGCCCACGCGATTCAGAACTGCGAGACGTTCGAGTGGGAGCTGTCCGCCGATGAGATGGCCAAGCTTGACGCCAAGCTTGACGAGCTGAAGATCGGCTAGCCATGGGCGCTGAGGAGAGGAAGTACCCCGCTTCCGAGCTTGAAGTGCTTGAGCGTGGAGCTAGGGAGGTCGTCGAGCCCAACGGGCTGAAGCTCCTACTGAAGCCCGTGCCGGGAGATGGGCGCGAGCACGTGCTCGATCCGCGCGTCTATGCGCGCGCCCACGCGAAGCTCGCTGCCGGTCCGGCGCCGGCGGGGCCGGTGGACGTGATCGCGTGGCGCTCTGCGCCCAACAAGGAGACCCACGTCGTGAGGGGCGTGGGCGTTGCCAAGAAGACCGTCGTCATGAACTTTGGCGACAGGGGCATTCCCCTGCACGTCTTCACGCCCGAGAGCCACGAGAGCGGTTCTGCCGCGCTCGTGTTCATCCATGGCGGCGGCTTTATGGTGGGCAACATCGGCCAGTACGAGAACTGCCTGCGCGACATCGCGGAGCGAACGGGCTGTGTCGCGATCTACCCGGAGTACCGTCTGTCTCCCGAGACGATGTTCCCTGGTGGCGTCGAGGACTGCGTGAAGACGCTCGGCTGGCTTGTCGAGCATGCGGATGAGCTGGGTGTCGACGCGACGCGAGTCGCCGTGGCTGGCGACTCCGCGGGCGGAAGCCTGACCAACGCCGTCGTCCTTGACGGGTCTCATGCGGACAGGATCAAGCTCGTGGTCGAGCTGTATCCGCTCGTCGACGGCGGCCCCGTTCCGGAGGAATGGTCCTATGACCTCTATGAGATCGTGAAGGACCAGAGGGCCGAGGCTCTGAGCAGGGTTGATCGCATCCGCAATGCCAACGACGACCTGCCGCTGATGTATACCAACGGCAATGCGGAGGAGATGCTCGACCCGAGGGTGTCTGCCCTGTTCGCGGAGGACGTGAGCGCGTTCCCCCGCACGGTCATCATCTCTTCCGAGTATGACTACCTGCGCTATCAGGACGAGTTGTTCGCGATGAGGCTGCAGGATGCGGGCGTTGACGTCACCGCGATTCGCTATCGCGGCTGCGACCACGGCTTCTTCGAGATGTACGGCGTGATGCCTCAGGCCGAGGACGTCTGCCGCGTCATCTCCGAGGAGCTTGCGAAGATCTAGGGGCTCGTCGCGGCGGCCTTCTGGACGAGTGACGGTCCGGCGGGATGCTAGGTGCGTCCCGCCGGACCTTTGCGTTGGCGGGCGCGTGTGGGGGTTTGCCTCGGCGGTGCCAGATTGACTGGGAGACGCGTTTGCCGCCGATCTTCCAAGCGAGCCCAGCAAGCAAACCGCGAGCTGAGCCCCAAGGGCATTGACAAGGGCGTGGGCGTGGCGCGAGCGCTGGAGTATCTGGGCCGTGAGGGAAATGCGCGCACCTTTGGCTTTGGCGATTCGGGCAACGACCTGGGCATGCTCGCTGCGGTCGAGACGGCCGTGGCCATGGGCAACGCCATGCCCGAGGTCAAGGCGCTCGCCGACTACGTGACCGACGATGTCGTACACGACGGTACCGTCACCGCCATGCAGCATTTCGGCCTCATCTAATGAATCTCGCGTTCTGACGTTTGCTCAAACTGCGAATCTTTGCTTTTGCATGCTCAATCGATTTATCAATCCAAACGCTGAGGTGTTTATACCGTTCGCCGAGAAGATAAAAACCCGCAGCTCACGCCTTGATAAACGTAGGTAAAGTGTTTAGCAGTGCAACGCCCATGTGCAAGCGAAAGGAATCAGGCAGATGGCAATCAAGGTGTTCGCTGACGGTGCAAACCTCGAGGGCATGCTCGACATGTACGAGAATGGCAACGTTCAGGGTTTCACGACCAACCCGTCCCTTATGAAGAAGGGCGGCGTGACGGATTACCGCGCGTTTGCCAAGGAGGTCCTGGCCCACATCACCGATGTGTCCGTCTCGTTTGAAGTCTTTGCCGACGACACCGAGACCATGGAGGTCGAGGCCCGCGAGATCGCCACCTGGGCCGAGAACGTCTACGTCAAGATCCCGTGCGTGACCACCAAGGGCGAGTCCACCGCCGAGCTGGTGTGCAAGCTTTCCGCCGACGGCATCAAGGTCAACGTCACCACCATCTTTACGCCTGCGCAGGTCGACGAGATGGTAGAGGCCGTTGACGCCGAGACGCCGTCTATCATCTCGCTCTTTGCCGGCCGTATCGCCGATACCGGCATCGATCCCATTCCGTTTATGACGGAGTCGGTCAAGAAGGCCGCCGCCAAGCCCAACTGCGAGGTCCTGTGGGCGTCCACGCGCGAGCTTATTAACATTTACCAGGCCGAGGCCTGCGGTTGCCAGATTATCACAGTGCCCAACAGCATCTTGGCCAAGCGCAAGAACATCGGCCGCGACCCGTACGAGGTCTCGCTCGACACCGTGCGCGGTTTTGCCAAGGATATCGCCGCTTTGGGCTTCCATATCCTGCCGTAACGCGAACACTGGCTGCGCCGCGGGTTGTTCGCTCCGGCCTTTCCTTTCCCTATCGCTCACGCGCTTCGCGAGGGTCGCGCTAGGCAAAGGAAAGGCCGGGGCTGCCGACGCGAACTTGCCAGTAGGTTCTGAGCTGAATAAGACTTGGCTGGTGCTGCCTCTTTGATGGGTCGGCACCATTTTTGTTGCGGTATCTGCAAGTTTTCCCATTGGGCGAGAAAAACTTGCAAGTTCGACGATGGGCAGCGGCGGTTCGTCCTTTGCTGTTACTTCCCCTGCACCATGGTGAGGGAGATTTTCTTGCGGTCGCGATCGACCTTTTCGACCCACACCTTTACCGTGTCACCGACGCGTACCACGTCGCTCGGGTGCTTGACAAAGCGGTTGGCCAGCTTGGAGATGTGTACGAGGCCGTCCTGGTGCACGCCCACGTCGACAAAGGCACCAAAGTCGACGACGTTGCGCACCGTGCCCTTGAGTTCCATGCCGGGTTCCAGGTCATCGATGGAAAGCGCCGAGCGGCTAAAGACCACCTCGGGCGCGTCGTCGCGCGGGTCGCGCCCGGGCTTCTTGAGCTCGTTGACGATGTCGATGAGCGTTAAGGTGCCGCAGTCCAGGTCGCTTGCCAGTGCCGAGATGCTGCCCAGACGGCGCTCGATATCGGGCACGCCGCCACGGCTGAGCTCGCTTGCCGCAACGCCGGCGCGCTCCAGGACGGCCGTGGCCACCTCGTAGCTCTCGGGGTGGACGCTTGTCGCGTCGAGCGGGTTCTTGCCGCCGCTGATGCGCAAAAAGCCCGCGGCGTTGAGATATGCCTTGGGGCCCAGCTTGGGGACCTTCTTAAGCTGGCGGCGATCGGTAAAGGCGCCGTTTTCCTCGCGGTGGGCCACGATGTTCTTGGCCACGCTCGGCGTGATACCCGATACGTATCCCAGCAGGCTCGCGCTCGCGGTGTTTACGTCGACGCCCACGCGGTTGACGACGTCTTCCACCACGTGGCCCAGGGTGCGCGAAAGCTCGGCCTGGTCAAGGTCGTGCTGGTACTGGCCAACGCCGATGGACTGGGGCGGAATCTTGACGAGCTCTGCCAGCGGGTCCTGCAGGCGGCGGCCCAGGCTCATGGCGCCGCGCACGGTGACATCCAGATCGGGATACTCCTGGCTCGCGAGCTCGGAGGCGGAGTACACCGACGCGCCCGCCTCGTTGACGATGGTGTAGCGAAGGCTGGGCGCCTGCTCGGCAATAAACTCCGAGACGACTTCCTCGGTCTCGCGGCTGGCGGTGCCGTTGCCGATGACGATGGTGTTGACGCCGTTCTTCTTGACGAGGCGGGCGAGCTCACGCTTGGTGCCGGCGACGTCGTGGCGCGGCTTGGTGGGGTAGACCACGCCGTGGTCGAGTAACTTGCCGGTCTCGTCCATGACGGCGACCTTGCAGCCGGTACGGTAGCCCGGATCGAGCGCGAGCACGCGGGCGCCGCGCACGGGGCGTGCCGAGAGCAGGCCTTCGAGATTCTTGGCAAAGACGTTGATGGCCTCGGTCTGGGCGCGAACGGTGAGTTTGGCGCGGGCCTCGCGCTCCAGCGAGGGAGCCATGAGGCGTTTGTAGCCGTCGGCGATGGCGGCATCGAAGATGGGAGCAAACACGCCCTGGCGTCGGGGCCAACGGCTGCCGAGGCGCACCGTGGCGGCAGCGCCGTCGACGTTCACGCGCACGCGGAGCTTGCCCTCGCGCTCACCGCGGTCGATAGCCAGCACGCGGTGGTTGGGTATACGGCGCAGCGGCTCATCATAGCTGTAGTACGGCTCGTAGGGGGTCTTCTCGGCGGGGTCGGTGGCCTCGACGACGATGTCGGCGGTGTTTTGCGTAAAGGTGCGCAGGTCGGCGACGTTCTCCGGGTCCTCGGCTACCGTCTCGGCCACGATGTCGGCGGCGCCGGCAAGCGCCTTCTCGGGCGTGTCGAAGCCGGCCTCCTCGTTAACGTATGCCGCGGCGGTGTCGAGCGCGCTGCCCTTGGCGGATGCCTGCATGATGATCATGTTGGCAAGCGGCTCCAGGCCTGCCTCGCGGGCCTTCTGCGCGCGGGTCATGCGCTTTTTGCGGTAGGGCTTGTAGAGGTCCTCGACACGCTGGAGCTGCGTGGCCTCGCGGATCTGTGCCTCGAGCTCGGGCGTGAGTTTGCCCTGGGCGTCGATAAGCAGAATGACGTCCTCTTTGCGCTGTTCAAGATTGCGCAGGTAGGACAGGCGCTCGTCGAGTGCGCGCAGGGCGACGTCGTCCATGCCACCCGTTGCTTCCTTGCGGTAGCGCGAAATAAAGGGGATGGTGTTGCCCTCGTCGATGAGCTTGACGGCCGCCTCGATGTTGGCGGCCTTAAGGTTGAGCTCGCGGGCGAGCTGGGCGATAAGATCCATGGGACTCCTTGCGTTTAAGGTGCGTTTGCAGCACAGAGCTACCAAGGATACCACCTGCCACTTCGCCCAAAAAAGACTGTTTTGGCGCGGAACCACGAAAGCGGCCTATCTACTACGTTTGAACCGTGTGGGTCGACCATCCCCCGATCTTCCGAAAATGCGCAACCTGTCTACCTGCGGTTTTTATTCCGCGAAATTTGGCATGGTTGAGGGCGATCGGTTAAACGTAGTAGATAGGCACATTTCGTGGCGAACGAACCAAGCTGAGGTGCAAAAAGGCCCCCCGTCTCAGAAAATCATTGGAAACGTAGCAAAATGCCCCGCGGGCAGGAGGCTGCTCGCGGGGCAAAGAAGAGGGGCTTATTTGTGGCGGACCGAGGGACTCGGCATGGGGTTTCTGCCGCGGCCGCTCTCAAGGCATTACAGCTCGACGAGCTGGCCGGTCTCGGCGGCCTCCTTGATGGCGTTGAGAAGCGTGAGCGTCTTGACGTTGTCGGCCGGCGTCACGACGGGCTCGACCTCGCGGCGGACAACCTTCACAAAGTGCTTGAGCTGCATCTTGTGCGGCAGCGCCGGGTCGACGGCAGGAATCTCCATCTGCAGCGGCTTATGCCAGTTGGAGGCGCCGTCGTAGGAGAACTGGTGCAGGCGGGGCAGCGACAGGGCGCCTTTAGTGCCGCCGATGAAGTAGGCGTCGGCGTCGAAGGGGCGGTACTGCGGGTCCTCGCGGGCGGTCGCCTCCCAGTTCCAGGGGCTGGCGGTGGCGTCGGAGATGGTCATGCTCGCGAGCGCGCCATCGGCAAAGCGGACGTTGACCACGGCGGAGTCCTCGGTCTCAAAGCCGCGGGCGGCGCTGGACTGCATGCCCTGGACGGCGACGGGCTCGCCCAACAGGTAGCGGAGCAGGTCGACGTCGTGAACCAGATTGACCAGGATCGGGCCGGCACCCTTCTTGCGGCGCCACTCGACATCGAAGTACTCGTCGTTCTTATAGATCATGTAGTGGAAGCTCGACACGGTGAGCTTGCCCAGCTCGCCGGACTCGATGATCTCCTTGGCCTTGTTGACGAAGGGGTTGTGGCGACGGTGCTGACCCACGAGCACGGGCACGCCGGCGGTCTCGGCCTCGGCGGCGAAGGCCTGGGCATCCTCGAGATCGTTGGAGATCGGCTTTTCGACCAGTGGCACGATGTTGCGCTTGATGGCCTCGCGGGCAACGCCCAGGTGCAGGTCGTTGGGGGTGGCGATGATGACGGCCTCGGGCTTGACCTCGTCCATCATCTGGGCGGGATCGGTAAAGAACGGCACGCCGGCGGCCTCGGCCGTGGCGCGGGCGCCCTCAAAGGCGTCGGCGATGGCGACGAGCTCGGCCTCGGGCTCCTCGGTGACAAAGCGGACGTGGTTGCGGCCCATGGCGCCGGCGCCGATGACGGCAATGCGGACGGGGTTGAGCTCAGACATTTCGACTCCTTAATACTGGTGACCGGTGGAATGCGACAAAGGGACAGTCCCTTTGTCGCATCTGTAAAACTAGGCGGACTTCTTCTTGCTGTCGGAGACCATCATGTAGACGGTGAGCACGACGGCGATGGCGGCGATCACAATGGCGCCGTAGAAGGACTGCTGGTAGGCGGCGCTGCCGGCCTCGGCGTGATACAGCACGGCGGTGATGGGCTGGCTGATCCAGGTGGAAGCGGCGTAGCCCAAAAACATGATGCCGTAGTTGACGCCGATGTTGCTGGTGCCAAAGGCGCCACCGGTGAGCGGCGGGTAGATGACGAGCAGGGCGCCAAAGCTAAAGCCGAGCAGGGCGAGCGCCGCGAAGAACATGCTCTGCGTAAAGCTCATCGACATGATGACGAGTGCGACGATGGTGACGACAAGGCTGATGAGCAGCGACTTGTAGGCGCCGAGTTTGTCGATGATCTGGCCAAAGGACAGACGGCCGACCAGGTTGGCGCAGGTGTTGACGGAGACCACCACACCGCCGAGGGCGACGGCCGCGGCGCTCGTGGGGTCGGCGAAGAGCTGGACGGCGGCGATAGAGGCAACCTTGCCCACGAGCAGGGTGCCCGCGGTGGCGGCAAAGGCGAAGGTGACGATGAGGACCCAGAAGCGCGGGGTCTTGACCATCTCGCCCGGGGTGAGGTCGCCGAAGGTGCCGGCATGTGCGCCGCCCTTGGGGGCCTCGAAGCCCTCGGGCAGCCAGCCGCCCTCGGGGGCCTTCAGGAACAGGGCGGAGGCGGCGATCGTCACAAAGAAGATGACGCCGAGTGCCTTGAGGGCACCAAAGATGCCGAGGCTCGGGATGAGCAGCGAGGCGAGCACCGGGGACAGCACGGCGGGACCGGCGGTCGAAGCGGCCAGGGTGATGCCGGAGGCTAGGCCCTTCTTGTCGATGAACCACTTTTGGCCCGTGGTGAGCGCGGGGTTGTAGCCCAGGCCGTTGCCGATGGCGGCGACGAGCGAGAACCACAGGTAGAACTGCCACGGCTCGGTGACGGTGCCGGACATGAACCAGCCCAGGCCGTAGCACACGGCTGCGGCGATCACGACGTTGCGGGGGCCGATCTTATCGGAGATGCGGCCAGCGAAGATGCCTGTCACGGCCATGATGGTCTGAAAGACCGGGAAAGCCCAGGTAAGAGCGCTGGACCACTCGGGGTAGACGGCGAGCAGGTTCTTGCTCACGACGGAATACAGCGCGATAGAGCTGATGAAGAACATGGTGACGCACGCGGCGGAAAGCACGACGGCGCGACCCTTGTTGGAGTTGGTGGAAGCCATTGGACTCTTTCTAATCGATGCGGGGGAGGGGCGGACGCGTCCGCGGGGCCTCCCTGTCAGGCTGGTTTACTGGTCGGTCGGCTTTGCGACGCCGGACTCGTCGGACCAAAGCTCGACACCCTTGTTCTTGAGATAGTTGTCGGCAAAGGCTCGGCGGCCGCCTGGCTTGGCGGTGAGGTCGCCCATCATATTGGAGAAACCGCCGTCGACCTTGATGGCGTCGCCGGTGGTAAAGTCCGAGCGCTTGGACGCCAGGAACATGACGGCGTTGGCGATATCGCTAACCTCGCCGATGCGACGTGTGGCGATAAGGCGGCTGCGGCTCTTTTCGACCTCGGGGTCAGCGTAAAAGCTCGCCGACATGGGGGTCTTGACAAAGCAGGGTTCGACGCAGTTGGAGCGCACGCCGTAGGGGCCCCACTCGGCGGCCAGCATCTTGGACATCATGTTGACGCCGGCCTTAGTGGAGCTGTACACGCCCGAGAACGTCTCGGGGGAGTGGCTAGCGACGGTCGAGATGTGCACCAGGCGGCCCTGGCCGGCCTTGATCATCTCGCGACCAAAGCGCTGCGAGGTGATGAAATAGCCGGTGAGGTTGACGTTGAGCACCTGCTCCCAGTCGCTCAGCGGCAGATCCTCCATGGCGGCGAAGCGCAGGATGCCGGCGGTGTTGACAAGGACGTCGACGCGGCCGAAGTTGGCGATGGTGGCATCGACGGCAGCCTGAACCTCGGTCTCGTCGGTGGCGTTCATCTTGTAGCCCTCGGCGTGGATGCCAAACTCGGCGGCGAGGTCGGCGGCTGCGGCCTTGACCTTTTCCTCGTCCAGATCGAGCAGGACGACGTTGGCGCCGTTGCGGGCGAACTCGCGGCAAATCTCGACGCCCATACCGCCGAGCGCGCCGGTCACGGCGCAGACATCGCCCTCGAGCTTAAGCCAGTTGCTCATAGGAACTTCCCTTCTTGTGCCTCCCTGTGAGCCGTTCCCATTAATCGGCCCACGTGGTTTTCGTCGGTTATCGTAGGCTCATTATTTACGCAGGTGAATTGCATATTTGTTAGAATGGCATGAACCATAGGTTTATACCGTTTGATGATATTTGCTCTACATTGGGCGTATGACCTGCAAAAACAACCCCCTGTGGTACTACGTGGCCGCAAGCGCGAAAACGGGAGATTGACGTGTACGATCGACGACTCGAGGCCATTTCGACCGCGGCGGAGCTGGGGAGCTTCTCGCGCGCCGCGACAAAACTGCGCATGTCGACCCCAGCGCTCGTCAAACAGGTGTCGGGATTCGAGGCCGAGTTTGGCATCACGTTGTTCGAGCGCTCGCATTCGGGCGTCAAGGTGACGCCGGCGGGTGCTCTGCTGGTGGACGATGCGCGCTCGATCATGCGCCAGTCCGAGGATGCATTGAGCCGCGCCCGACGCGCGGCGGGCGATGGCGGCGCCGTGCGACTGGGCGTGTCGATGATGTGCCCGGGGCGCCAGACGCTCGCGCTGTGGCCGCAGGTGCACGATATGGAACCGCGCTTGCGTTTTGAGATTGTGTCGGTGGGGGACCTCTATGACGAGCGCGAGAGCGTGATGAAGTCGCTTGGCCGTGAGGTCGATGTAGTCCAGTCGAGTTTTTCAACCCCGCGCTGGGGCGACGCCTGTCAAAAGCTCCGCATCGTCAACGTGCCGTTTTATATCGACGTGCCGCGCACGAGCCGGCTCGCGCGCAAAAAGCGCATCACGGTTGCCGACCTCGAGGGCATGCGCCTGCGCGTGCTTCGTCACGGCAACGACGCCATGGACAGTCTGCGTATCGATCTTTTGGCCGACGGCGGCGTGGACGTGATCGACGTGGACAGCTTTGACTTTGCGCTCTTTAACGATGCGGAAGAAAAGGGCGATGCGGTGCTCACCTGCGGATCGTGGTCGGGCGTGCACCCGGCCTTTGTGGGCGTGCCGTTTCTTTGTGGCCGCGAGGTGCCGGTCTTTTTGCACTATCCGTTCGAGCCAACCCTCCAAGTCCAAAAATTCGTCAACGCCATGGCCCAGCTTCTCACCTAGCTCATTTGGCGCGGGTAGTCTTTTTGGGACGGGGCTTTTTTAGCTACTTTCGCCGCCCTGCCTGCGCACCCTCAAAGTAGTTAAAAAGCCCCGTCCCAAAAAGACTAACAAAACGAGGCCCTGGCCAAACGGCCAGGGCCTCACTAACCTTTATTCCGTTTTAAACAACGGGCTGATTGCGCACAGGAGGGTGCCCCGGGGCGGCGGGGTATTTCCTCCGCGCGCAGTTTCGCAGCGAAGCGAGAATGTTTGAGCACGGAGGAATTACCCCGACGCCCCGGGGCACCCTCCGTCAGTAACCGTTCCTACTCCAGCTCAAACGCTCCCGTGTACAGCTGGTAGTAGTACCCGCGCTTGGCGATCAGCTCGTCGTGGTTGCCGCGCTCGATGATGCGACCGTGGTCCAGGCAGATGATCGCATCGGAGTTGCGCACGGTGGAGAGGCGGTGCGCGATGACAAACGTCGTGCGACCCTCCATGAGCTTGTCCATGCCTGCCTGCACGATGGCCTCGGTGCGGGTATCGATGCTCGATGTGGCCTCGTCCAGAATCATCGCCGGCGGATCGGCGACGGCGGCGCGCGCGATCGAAATCAGCTGGCGCTGGCCCTGCGACAGCTGGGCGCCGTTGCCGGTGAGCATGGTGCCATAGCCGTCGGGCAGGCGGGTGATAAAGTCGTCCGCGCCGGCGAGCTTGGCGGCCTTGATGCACTCCTCGTCGGTGGCATTCAGGTTACCGTAGCGGATGTTGTCCATCACGGTGCCGGTGAACAGGTTCACATCCTGCAGCACTACGCCCAGCGAACGGCGCAGGTCGGACTTGCGAATCTTGTTGACGTTGATGCCGTCGTAGCGAATCTTGCCGTCGGCGATGTCATAGAAGCGGTTGATGAGGTTGGTGATGGTCGTCTTGCCGGCACCGGTGGCGCCGACAAACGCGACCTTCTGGCCCGGCTTGGCAAATACGGACACGCCGTGCAGCACCTCGTGGTCGGGCGTGTAGCCAAAGTCGACGTTGTCCATGACCAGGTCGCCACGCAGCGGCACGTACTCAATCTCGCCGGTTGCGCGGTGCGGATGCTTCCACGCCCACATGCCGGTGTGGTGGTCGGCTTCCTCGAGCTCCCAGGTCTCGGGGTTCACCTGCGCGTTGACGAGCGTCACGTAGCCCTCGTCGGCCTCGGGCTCCTCGTCGATGAGCTCAAAGATGCGGTCGGCGCCGGCAAGGCCCATGACCACGGCGTTGATCTGCTGCGAGATCTGGCCGATCTGCCCGCAGAACTGCCTGGTCATGTTAAGGAACGGCACCACGACGGCAATGGACAGGCCCATGCCCGAGATGCTCAGGTTGGGCACGCCCAGCGCCAAGAAAATGCCGCCGGCCAGTGCGACCAGCACGTAGAGCAGGTTGCCCAGGTTCATAAGGATGGGCATGAGGATGTTGGCGTACATGTTGGCCTTCTGCGAGACTTCGAAGAGTTTCTCGTTGCGCTCATCGAAATCGGCCTCGGCGGCAGATTCGTGGCAGAACGCCTTGACGACTTTCTGGCCGTTCATAACCTCCTCGATGTGGCCCTCGACCACGCCGAGTTCGGTCTGCTGCGCGATAAAGAACCGCGCGGAGTTGGAGCCGAGGAGCTTGGTCATAAAGGTCATAAAGGTGACGCCTGCCACAATGACCAGGCACATCCACACGCTGTAGTACAGCATGATAAAGAACACCGAGCAGATGATGATGACCGTCAAAAGCAGGTTGGGCAGCGACTGGCTGATCATCTGGCGCAGCGTGTCGATATCGTTGGTGTAGTGGCTCATGATGTCGCCGCGCTGATGCGTGTCGAAGTAGCGGATCGGCAGGTCCTGCATACGGTTGAACATCATCTCGCGCAGCTTCTCGAGCGAGCCCTGCGTGATGATGGCCATGGCGCGGTTCCAGAAGAGCGAGGACAGGACGCCGACGCCGTAGATGCAGGCGAGCGTCGTGACGAGCTGTAGGATCTGCGGGCGCGCGGCTTCCCAATCACCCGACTGCCACGATTCGCTAATAATCTGCAGGGCACTTTGAAGGAACATCGGGCCGATGGCGTTGATGATGGCGCAGAGCACCACGCCGGCGGCAACGAGGGGCAAAAGCACGGGATAGAAGCCAAAGAGCGTCTTGATGAGGCGCGGCAGGGTGCCGCCCTTGCGGTTGAGCGCGCGCTCGGCGGTCGTTGCCTTACTCATGTGCCTCGCCTCCTTCCTGGGTCTGAGCTTGCGTTGCGGTCGTGTCGGTGTTGTCTGCCGCCGTGGTCGTATTGCCGGAAACGTCGCCGGCGTCCTCGCCCTCGGCAGACATCTTGTTTTGCGAGGTAAAGGTCTCGCGGTAGATCTCGCTCGTCTTGAGTAGCTCGTCATGGTTGCCGATCTGCGCGATACGGCCGCCCTCCATGACGATGATGCGGTCTGCATCCTGCACCGAGCTGATGCGCTGGGCAATGATGAGCTTGGTCGTGTTGGGCAGGTAGCTTGCCAGTCCTGCGCGAATCTTGGCGTCGGTCTTGGTGTCGACGGCGCTGGTGGAGTCGTCAAGAATCAAGATCCTGGGGCGACGCAGCAGAGCGCGGGCGATGCACAGGCGCTGCTTCTGGCCACCAGAGACGTTGGAACCGCCCTGCTCAATCCAGGTGTCGTAGCCCTTGGGGAAGCCGTCGACAAACTCGTCGGCGCAGGCCAGGTGCGCGGCCTCGCGGACCTCCTCGTCGGTGGCGTTCGGATCGCCCCAGCGCAGGTTCTCGGCGATCGTGCCGCTAAACAGCACGTTTTTCTGCAGCACCATGGCGACCTGGTGGCGCAGCGCGTCCAGGTCGTAATCGCGCACGTCCACGCCGCCCACGCGCACGGTGCCCTCGGTGGCGTCATATAGGCGGGCGATGAGGTTTACCAACGTGGACTTGGCCGAGCCGGTGCCGCCGATGATGCCGATCGTCTCGCCGCTCTTAATGTGCAGGTCGATGTCGTCGAGCGCCTGGCGCTTCGCATGCTCGGAATACTTAAAGCTCACGTGGTCGAAGTCGATGGAGCCGTCGGCCACCTCGTGCACGGGCTCGGCGGGATCGGTGATCGTGGGCTCGGCGGCCAGCACCTCGGTAATACGGTGCGCCGATTCGTCGGCCATGGTCACCATGACAAAGATCATCGACAGCTGCATCAGGCTCATCAGAATCTGGAAGCCGTAGGTAAAGGTCGAGGACAGCTGGCCCACGTCGAACAGCGTGCCTTGGCTCGTGATGATGAGCTTGGAGCCCAAGTAGATGATGACGACGAACGCGCCGTTGACGCAGATGTTCATCATGGGGTTGTTAAAGGCAAGGAGCTTCTCGGCGCGGGTGAAGTCCATCTGTACGTCGTGCGCAGCGGTCGCGAACTTTTCCTTCTCGTAGTCCTGGCGCACATAGCTCTTGACCACGCGCATGCCGGTGACGTTTTCCTCGACGGATTCGTTAAGGGCGTCGTACTTGTGGAACACGCGGGCAAAGATCGGACGTACCTTGTAGATAATAAAGAACAGGCCAAAGCCCAGCAGTGGAATCATGGCCAGGTAGACAAACGAGACGCTGCCGCCCATGGCGTAAGCCATGACGAAGGCGAAGACCAGCACCAGTGGCGAGCGCACGGCGATGCGGATGAGCATCATAAAGGCCTGCTGCACGTTGTTGATGTCGGTGGTGAGGCGGGTGACGAGCGAGGAGCTCGAGAACTCGTCGATGTTCGCAAAGCTGAACGTCTGGATCTTGTAGAACAGATCCTGACGCAGGTTTTTGGCAAAACCGCAGCTTGCGTGGCTACAGGTGACGCCGGCTGCCGCACCAAAGGCGAGCGATATCAACGCGATGAGCACGAGGACGCCCGAAGTGGGAAGTATCTCGGCCACGGTGGCGCCGTCTTTGATGGCGTCGATCAAGTTGGCAGTGATAAACGGGATCATCATCTCGCAGATTACCTCGCCGAGCACCAAAAGCGGCGTGGCGATCGTGACCTTCTTGTAATCGCGGATGCTGCCCATAAGGGTTTTAATCATCCAATCCCTCCCAGGTTTCGCGGATTTTATCGAGCATATCGGCGAGGTTCTTACGCTCATCGGGCGTGAGTGCACTAAATGCCTGCTCCCTAAAATGGATGCGGGCTGCCTGATCGATGCGGGCCTTTTTCCAGCCGATCTCGGTCAGGTGGATGGTGAGCTGTCGCCGATCCTTGGGATTGCGGCTGCGCTCGATAAGACCGTTGACCTCGAGTTTGGATAGGATTTCGGAAAGCGATCCCGGCTTAAGGTCAAAGTGCATGCCGAGCTCTTGCTGCGACATCTCGCCGCCGGGCTGTTTGGCGAGCAGGCAGATGATGGGTGCCTTGCCGGACACACCTCCACCGTGAAAGTGCAAGTGATGGCCGCAAAAGCCAAGGTTATTGAGGATGTGCTTGGCTAGCCGGTCGTCTTCGTTGAACGCCTCGGGTGCGTCTGCCGGCTCCGCCGGGTCGCCGCCGGGTTCGTGCGGGCGAAGGGTGATGGTTTCATCGCACATGGATTCGTGCTGCTCCTTTCTTTAGTTAGGTAGTGGGACTGTTTCGTACCTAACTAATTTAGGAGCGCAAGAAATAATTGTCAAGGTACCAAAGTAATTAGTTACGGCGTTTTCCCAAACGCCGTAACCGGCCGACGCTGCATTTTCGAAACCTTTCGGCAACAATGCGCTCTTCGCAGTGCTGGCGTTCGCCGGCAATCCTCCCTGCGCTACACTTAGTCGCACGGTGGCGCCGCCGCGCCATGCCCGACCCAAGGGGGACTCTCATGAAGAATACTCAGCTGCTGCTGATTAACGATATGTGCGGCTACGGCAAGGTCGCGCTTTCCGCCATGCTGCCGGTGCTGTCGCACATGGGTTACCGTATCCACAATCTGCCGACGGCACTTGTGTCCGATACGCTCAACTATCCCAAGTTCTACATCCACGACACCACGGAGTACGTGCGTCAGAGTCTTGCCATCTGGGAAGAGCTCGGCTTTGAGTTCGACGCCATCTCGACCGGCTTTATCGTGACTGAGGAAGAGACGCGCATCATCTCGGACTTTTGCCACCGCCGCGCGCAAAAGGGCACCAAGGTGTTCGTCGACCCCATCATGGGCGACAACGGCAAGCTCTATGCCGGTGTGCCCGAGTCCACGATTGGCCTTATGCGGCACCTGCTGGAGTGCGCAGACTACGCGGTGCCCAACTACACCGAGGCCTGTCTGCTCACCGATACGCCTATTGCAGAACAGATCACGCCCGATGAGGCCCGCGCCCTTGTGGACGCCGTGCGCGAGCTGGGTGCCAAGTCGGTGGTCATTACGAGCGCCGTGGTCAATGGCACGAACGCGGTTATCGGTTACGACCATGTGGCGGGGGAGTACTTCACGATCCCCTTCGAGCTGATCCCGGTGTACTTCCCGGGTACGGGCGATACGTTCTCGGCCGTGCTTATGGGTCGCGTGATGAGCGGTTGGACGCTTCAGCGCGCCACGGCCGATGCCATGCGCGTGGTGGCCGAGCTTATCGAGCGCAATGCTGCGCAGGAGGATAAGTCTGCCGGCCTGCCCATCGAGGCCTGCCTGGATGTGATTGACCATGAGTAATGCTGGCGAGGGCGGCGTCAAGCCTGTGGGCGAGAACGGGCCGCTCGGCGCGCCGCGTGGCAAGCGGCCGCGTATCCGCGTGAGCTGCGTGGACCAGCTGGGGACGTGCCGCTGCCACCACGGTCATAAGCCGGGCGACGTCTTTGACTTTGACCGAGACCGCGGCAAGATGTGCTCCATGGCCTGCCACGTGGGCTTTCCCTATATCGATATCCTGCGCTATGGCGGAACCGTGCCTGGCAACGAGCCCGGTACGGCGAAGTTTTGCTGCCCCGAGGTCGATACGCTGAATGTCTGGCTTGCCGAGATCGTCGACGAGTAGTTGAGCGTGGATTATCTCCCGCCGAGAAAATGAGCGTGGATTTTCTCCCGTTTTGGGCGCAATTTCGCACTCAAAGTGGGAGATAGTCCTCGCTCGATTTGTATGCGAGAATCCCGACCTCACTTATGCCCATGCTTAGGCGCACGCGTCGTTGTTCTGTGCGCGAGTAAGCTCAAATTTCTGCATTTCATCCGATTTCGATACTAAAAATCTCTGCATTTCATCGATAATAGTCGATATAAATATCTGCATTTCATTTATCGAGGCGATGGGAGAGCTTATGTTGCGCAGGAAAATCGCTGATGAGCTTGATTGTTGGCAGAGATCCATTGAACGAAAGGCGTTGTTCGTCACGGGTTCTCGCCAAATCGGTAAGAGCTACTCGATTCGCGAGTTCGGTAAGTCAAACTACGCAACCTATATCGAGCTCAATCTCGCGGAAAACCGCCAGGCAAAAGACGCCCTTCTCGGGGCGAGGGATGCTGATGACTTCATCAGCAGGGTGACGCTTCTCACGGGCAAGTCGATAGCGCCGGGCAAAACTCTTGTATTTATCGATGAGGTGCAGGAGGCGCCGGACATCATGACGATGGCCAAGTTCCTTGTCGAGGACGGCCGTTGTCGCTGGGCATTCTCGGGGTCCATGCTTGGGACCCAATTCAAGGGCGTCAGGTCTTATCCCGTGGGGTACGTCCATGAGCTCAGGATGTTCCCGCTGGATTTTGAGGAGTTCAGCTGGGCGATTGGGGTGAGCGAAGAGGCGCGAAGCTCGATTCGCAATGCGTGCCGCAACGAGACGCCGGTTCCTGGTTATATTCACGAAGCGATGATGGCGAACTTCAGGACCTATATCGTTGTCGGCGGTATGCCGGAAGTCGTGCAGCGATTCCTCGACACGCAGGGTGATTTGGCGTCCGTCCGCCAGCTCCAGTCTGAGTTGAACGGGCAATACCGTCGGGATATCTCAAAATACGCGAACGGACGCGCGCTCCAGGTGCAGAGCATTTTCGACCAACTGTCCGTCATGCTGGAGGGCGAGAACAAGCGTTTCGTGCTCAACTCCATAGATCCCAAGGCTCATTACGAGAAATACCAGCGAGATTTTGTCTGGCTTGTCGATGCCGGCGTCGCTCTCAAGACCGACATCGTGACCGAGCCCAAGTCCCCGCTGCTTAAGACGGCGCGGCCGTCGCAGTTCAAGCTGTATCAGTCCGATACCGGGATGCTGATGGCCCGTTATCCCATCGGGGTCGCCCAGGCGGCGTACCTCGACAGCAAGGAGCCCAACCTCGGCGGCGTGTACGAAAACGTGGTGGCTCAGCAGCTGGCTGCCCAAAATCGCCAGCTTTACTACTATCAGACAAAAAAGCGCGGTGAAGTGGACTTTGTGGTTGACGGACCGGATGGAACAGCTGTTCCGATCGAGGTTAAATCGGGCTCCTATTACCATGCGCACGCCGCACTCGGCCATGTGCTTGATACGGCCGAATATGGTGTAAGGCTCGGGATTGTTTTCTCGAGAGGCAACGTTGAACGCAGCGGAGCTGTTCTTTATTTGCCGCTATATGCGACCTGGGCCCTTTCGGATGTTTTGGGTGACTCCTGTGCCGAGGGGATAAAGCTGGAGGTCAAGCCGGTCTAGGGACAGTCCCCGACGCGACAAAGGGATAGTGCCTTTGTCGCATCCGCTATCCGAGATAATGAGCGTGGATTTTCTCCCGTCTAGAGCGCACTTGAATGCTCAAAGTGGGAGAAAATCCACGCTCGATCTGTATGCCGATGACGCGGCTCGCGAGGTTCGTGCCTCCGCGAACCTACAGCTGCTCGAGCATAGCGGCGCAACCGGCGAGCACGTCGCGGTAGGTGGCATCGAAATTGCCGGTATACCAGGGATCGGCCACGTCGCCGGGGCGATCGGTCCAGTCGAGCAAGCGCGTAATCCTGCCGTCGGGGTCGTCGCCAAAGATGCGACGCAGGCCGCGCACGTTCTCAGCATCCATATAGACAATGCGATCCCAGTCGCCATACTCCGCGCGACGCACCTGGCGCGCGCGGTGGGCGACGACGGGGATTCCGACCTCGCGTAGCTTGGCAACGGTACCGTGGTGCGGCGGGTTGCCGATCTCCTCGGTCGAGGTCGCTGCAGAATCGATGACAAACTCGCCCGCGCGCCCAGCGCGGCGCACCAGCTCGGTAAACACGGACTCAGCCATCGTCGAGCGGCAGATGTTCCCATGACAGATAAACAGTACGCGTTGCATAGGACGATACCTTTCATATAGAAGGCTGCTAAAGGGTCGAAGCCGGACGCATGCCAAGTTTTATTTCTTGGCCAGTTTGAAGTAACGCTCAAATATCAATTCGAAAACGTAATAGAACATCAATCGACTGTCGAGGTCCATGCTGCCCAAGCGGATTTCTTTTTGCACGGTGTAGATGGGGTAGTCGGCTAGTTTCGAGAGAGAATTTCGAGAAAAGCCGGTGAGCGTGACGACCTTGCATCCGCGCGTTTTGGCTATCGATGTGGCGTCAATAGACACCTGCGTCTCACCGCTGACTGAAACGCTGAAGACCAGGTCGTTTTTGCCAAGCAGTTCTGCGTAATGCCTCATGACGTGGCGTTCACTGAGCGTGTCGGTATTCTTGCCCATTATTTTGAGCTTTTCAGCCATTTCGAGGCACGGGTACTTCGAAAAACCCGAGCAGAAGAACACGATATGCGAGGCGTCCTGGATAAGACTCACAACCGAATCGATGACCCGGTCGTTAAGCAGATCTTTGGTCTGTACGAGCTGGGTATCAAGAGGAAGTGCCTCGATAGTGAATCGATTGCGGTCGAGCGAGGCGGAATACGATTGTTTGAGCTCCGTAAACCCCGAGAAGCCAAGCTTATGGGCAAGCCTGACGATTGTATTGGGAGCGACGAAGAACCGTTCAGCAACGCTCTTAAGCGTGACATCGTCAATATCATCACGCAGCTCGATGATGTAGCGCATGATCTCGCTTTCGAGATCGTTGAGCTTGCTCTCGCCAGCTCGCACATGATCATAAAAAGATTCTTGATCTTTCATAAGATGTTTCAGCCCCTCGCACCTCGCCGTATATATGGTACCGCTTTGTGTAGCCAGGTGAGAAATCGGTAATCGGTCAAGATTGCCTATTGCCTATGAACTGGGCAAACGCGCGTGTTTGCCTACACATATCTGTGTCGTGAGCGAAATCATGTGTCCCCGTTTCGCATTGGCCCACACGGGGACTCGCAAATGACCTTATGTCGCAAAATATCAATCGAAACGAAGCAAGCCGAGGACAACCGCGGAGCCCAAGGTCTTCGAGAACACCGATCAGCCAACCCTGGAGGGACGGAACATGAAGGATAAGCTCAATATTGTGATCGTTGGCGGCGGCTCCACGTGGTGCCCTGGCATTCTTAAAGCCCTGACCAAGCACATGGACATTCTGCCGCTGAACCGCGTGATGCTCTATGACATCGATGCCGAGCGTCAGCGTCCGATCGGCGAGTTTGGCAAGATCCTCTTTGCCGAGGAGGAGCCCGGTGTGGAGTTTGGTTACACCACCGATAAGGACGAGGCATACACCGACGTTGACTTTGTGCTCTGCCAGATTCGTACCGGCGGCTACGAGATGCGCAGCAAGGACGAGAAGATTCCGCTGCATATGGGAATCATCGGCCAGGAAACGGTGGGCCCTGGCGGCATGGCTTACGGTATGCGCTCCATGCATGACATGGTTGAGATCGTCAACGACGTTCGCGCTCATAGCCCGGAGGCGTGGATTATCAACTACACCAACCCGGCTGCTATTGTGGCATATGGTCTCGAGCGCGTCCTGCCCGATGAGCATCGCGTCCTCAACATCTGCGACCAGCCTGTCAACCTCATGCGCTCTTACGGTCGCCTGCTCGCTCGCGATATGAGCAAGACGGAGCCCGTGTACTTCGGCCTCAATCACTTCGGTTGGTTCAAGCACATCTACGATGAAGAGGGCCATGACCTCGTCCCGCAGATTAAGGAATACACGGAGAAGAACGGCTTCCTTCCTGCCGATGCCGAGCAGCGTGACCAGTCCTGGCTTGATACCTACGCCATGGTCAAGGACATGCTCGAGGACTTCCCCGACTATCTGCCCAACACTTATCTGCAGTACTATCTGTATCCCGAGTACAAGGTCGCTCACCTCGACCCCGACTACACTCGCTCCGACGAGGTTATCAACGGTCGTGAAAAGCGCGTGTTCGCCGAGTGCGAGCGTGTTGCCAAAGTCGGCACCGCAAAGAACTCCTCGGTTGTGCAAAACGACGCTCATGGCGATATGATCGTGGAAATCACCTCGGCCATTTATCGCAACACCAACAAGACCTTCATTGTCATCGTGCCCAACAACGGCATTATCGAGGGCATGCCCGATGACGCCATGGTCGAGGTCGCGGCAAGCGTGGGCGCCAATGGCCCGCAGCCCTATGCTGTTGGCAAGATCGGTACCTTCTATCGCGGCCTTATGGAGAACCAGTACGCCTATGAGCGCCTGACTGTTGAGGCTTGGATGGAGGGTTCCTACGAGAAGGCTCTGCAGGCACTCACGCTTAATCGTCTGGTCGGTGACGCAAAGAAGGCTCGCAAAGTGCTCGACAAGCTCATCGAGGCCAATAAGGATTACTGGCCGGAGCTTAAGTAGCTAGTTCCATAGCGCTTGATAACTGTTATGGGGCGTGTGGGTTGTAGAACTGCACGCCCCGTTTCTTTAAGAGGGGTATCCCATGAACAAAGATGAGCTGCTGGCAAAGTTCCAGCGTCTGGGCAAAGTCCTCATGACGCCTGTCCTGATCCTGCCAATCGCCGGCATCCTTCAGGGCTTTGGCAATGCCTTTACCAGCCCCACCCTTACGGCAGCTGTTCCCTGGCTTGCTGCTCCGGGCTTTGCGATCTTCTTTTCGATTCTCAAGGCCGCTGCCAGCATCGTTATGAACAACATCCCGGTTATCTTCTCGATTTGTCTCGCCTATGGCTTCGCCAAGTCCGAGAAGGCTACCGCGGCGCTTTGTGGCTTTTTGGGCTACATGTGCATGAACTCCGTGATGGGCACGTTCCTTACGGCGACTGGTGTCATCGATCCCGCGAATCTTACGACGGGCCAGAGCACGATCCTCGGTATCACCACGCTCGACACTGGCGTTATCGGTGGTCTTCTGGTGGGCGCAATCGTCGCATGGTTGCATAACCGTTACTACAAGATTGAGCTGCCTGCCGTGTTCTCCATTTTCAACGGCACGCGCTTTATCCCGGCGGTGACGCTGCTCTCATGCAGCATCCTCGCATTGGTCATGTCCTTTGTTTTCCCGTTTATTCAGAACGCTCTCGGTGCGCTGTCCGAGTTCATCAAGACTACGGGTGCCTTTGGTGCATTTGTCTACGGCGCCGGCGAGCGCATGCTCCTGCCTTTTGGCCTGCATCACTTTGTCTATTTGCCGTTCTTCTTCACGTCGCTCGGTGGCGTCGAGACCATCGACGGCCAGACTGTTCAGGGCGCTATCAATATCTACAACGCGATCCTGGGCTCTCCCAGCACGCCGTTTAACATCGAGGTCAGCCGTTTTGTCATGAACGGCAAGGTTATCTTCGCCATGTTCGGCCTGCCTGGCGCTGCGCTCGCCTTCTACAAGACGGCGCTTCCCAAGAATAAGAAGAAGACCGCAGCGCTCATGATTGCCATCGTGGTGCCTTGCATCCTCTCCGGCATTACCGAGCCGCTCGAGTACTCCTTCCTGTTTATCGCGCCCATCCTCTACGTGTTCCACGCTCTCATGGCTGGTCTTGCCTATGCGCTGACCTATATCCTGCAGTTCAACGTGGCTGGCTCCGCGTCCTTCGGCGGCCCGCTCTTGTCGTTGATCTTTAACGGCATTATGGGTGCAGCCAAGGGCTCCAACTGGCAGGTTATCCTGTTCCTCGGCCCCATCTACTTCGTGGTGTACTACTTCGTCTTCAAGTTCATCATTCTTAAGAAGGACCTTAAGACTCCCGGCCGCGAGGAAGAGTCCGACGATGAGGCCGAAAAGGCTCCCAAGCCCGTGATTAGCGACCTCATTCCCGCCATCGTTGAGGCAGTGGGCGGCGACAACAATATTAAGTCTGTCGAGGCCTGCTTCACCCGTCTGCGCATCCAGCTCAATGACTGTGACAAGGTGGTTGATGACGCCGAGTTTACCGAAAAGCTCGAAGCGCGTGGCATCGTGCATGTCAACGGCGGCGTGCAGATTGTCTACGGCAACATGGCATCTAACTACGCAACCCAGATGCGCGAGCTGCTGGGTATGGAGTAAACGACTCGCATATCTATAAAATCCAGTATAAAAGGCGGCGGCAGACAATGCGTCTGCCGCCGCCTTTGAGGTGCCCCGCGCACATTTCGTGTACTTCGGATACACGAAAACTGGAAAATCGTGCATTCGAAGTACATGAGATCGAACCACAGCTAAAGGGGCTGGCTTAGCCTGTCGTCAGGTAAGCGTCGCGACTGGAACGATAGACGTTTTAGAGGGAACCTCGCTCTACGCCCTTGCCCGCCTGCGCTCCCAACGTGCCAGCTTAATCGTCACCAGCGTGAGCGCCCAGGCCACAAGCGAGAACGCGGCACCAACCGCGCCAACGTAGGCAATGCCAACGCTGCTTACCACGGCGCCGCCCACTGCGGTGCCAAACGAGATGCCGACGTTAAACGCCATGGGCTCAACCGAACTTGCGAGTACCATCGACTTGGGATGGCGGCTGCGTGCCACGTCCATAAAGTGCGTGATGCACGACACCGAGAACAGGTACATGAGCAACGCCAAGCTAAAGACAAAGACCAGCGCGAGCGGCATGGTGCCGCCCACGGCAAACAGCCCGAGTAACGCCGCAGCCTGCAGTACAAACGTCACAAGCAGTGCCTTCATGCCAAAACGCGCGTCGATCCATCCGCCCAAGATGTTCGAGACCAGGCAGAACACGCCGTAGGCCATAAGCGTGGTGCTCGCCTGAACGGTTCCCATACCCAGCACCTGCTCAAGATAAGGCGTCACGTAGCCGTAGAACACATAGACCGAGCCTACGCCAAACAAAAAGATGAGCATGCCGGTGATGATGCTCGGCTCGCGCAGCAGACCCGCCTGCTCGCGAAAGGTGGCAGGCTCATCGGTTTGCCCAGCGCGCGGCATAAACGCCACGAGCGCTCCGCAGATCAGAACGGCAAAGGTCAGCGTGCCGTACATGGCCACGTGCCAGTCGAGCGTGTCGGCCACGAACTTGCCGATCGAGGTCACAAAGACCATTGCCACGGAAAACGCACCATATACCACCGAGATGGCAAGTGAGGTTTGCTGTGGGGACAGCAGCTCGGGGATGTACGTCACACCCACGGCGAGCAGTGCGCCCGAGACGGAGCCCAGGACAATGCGCGAGATAAACAGCACCTGGAAGTTGGGCGCCAACGCCATGACCAGGTTGCCGAGCACAAAAACGATGCTGTAGCACACGAGCAGCTGGTAGCGGCGGAATCGCCCCGTGCTGAGCGCGAGCACCGGCGTGGCGATAGCGTAGACGAGCGCGAACACGCTGATGAGCTGGCCCGCAGTGGCAAGTGATACGCCGAGTTCCGTTGCCAAGTCGCTTTCGATGCCGATGACCACGAACTCCGAGCAGCCGAGCGAGAAGCCCAACAGCACGAGCAGCGCCAGGCAGAGCTTGGTGCGCGCGGGGGAGAGCGCGGCGGCGGTTGACTTACTTTTAGGCGTGGTTGCGGCGGTCAAGGTTGTCACTCCAATGTCGCATGAATAAGCGGGATTCAATCCCTGCAACTCTAACAGAATGTGTCAGGTGCCTGCCCCCTTTGTCGCAGGCTGCGCTTGCCTGTATAGTCGCAATACAGGCGAAGATGGTCTCAGGTACATCGCGGGCGACAGGAGATCCCATGGGTATGCACACGACAAAGGTTGCAGTGGGCGAGGGCAAGTTTGCGCTCGAGGCCCAGTTGACGGTGACGCCGCGCGGCATGGTGGTGTACGCCTGCTCGCCGGAGTACGCGCATCTGGGCGCCACGGCGCAGGCCATTCCGCGCCCTGAGCCCGGTCGCACGGCGACCGTGAGCATCCTGGCCGTTCCGTGCCATCGAGATGAGATCCCGGCGCACGATATCGCGGCGGCGCTGGCCACGCGCTTTGGCGTGCCGGTAGTTGCAAGCACGGGCTTTCATGTGGAGCATGCGACTGCGGACGATCTGCAGCGCGTGCTCGCTACCACCAAGGAGCTCATCGCCGCGCTCGAGGAGGCCGCCGCGCGCATCCTGCGCGCCGGCTGGGATGAGGGCGGTGCAGGCGCCGAGGTCGTGGCGGTCGATGCCGCGACCGGCGAGGCGCTTGGCCCTGTCGATCGCATCGAGGCACATGCCGGCGAGGGCATCCTGCATCAGGCATTTCTGACGCTTCTGGTCGAGGGCCAGGGCGAGGACGCGCGCCTGCTGCTCTGCCGCCGCAGTCCGCTCAAGCGCCTGTGGGGCGGGGTGCTGGCCGATAGCTGCGCCGGCCATCCGCTCCCCGGGGAAGACGTCGCGGCCGCCACGGCGCGTCGCATCAACGAAGAGCTTGGCATTGCGCGCGAGCCCGACCAGCTCAAGCACCTCGGTCACGTGGTGTATCGCGAGGATCACGGCGACGGCCGCTGCGAGTGCGAATGGTGCGAGGTGTTCGCAGCCCATGTTGAGCCGGGCGAGCTGCATATCAACCAAGAGGAGATCTCGGAGGTGCGTCGCGTGGCCCCGTCCGAGCTCAAAGGCTACCTGCAGGGTCACCCCGAGCAGCTGGCCCCCTGGCTCCGCGAGGCACTCAGCGACCCATCCATCCGTACGGCCCTCGCTATGTAACAAAGGTACAGTCCCTTTGCCATATCCAAACCGTCACAACATTCGATGAAAATCTCGAAATCGAGGAAAAGCGTCGAAGATTGTGACGGTTTTTGCCCAGAGGATCGCTTCTCATCCAAAAATCCCGCTTGACTGTATTGCCACAACACAGCGCAACGTAAGGGGCGTCCGATAACGGGCGCCCCTTTTTAAGCGGCAACGTGGTTGCGAATCCGGAGCGCCCCCAACAAGAAAGGTGGGGAGATGGAAGCGGAAAAGAAGGCGTTTAAGATCACCAAGCGCGAAATTGGCTTTGTGCTGGGTATCGTTGTCTTTTTGCTGGTGAAGTTTCTTCCTTTGGCGGAGCTGAGCTCGACGGTCGAGCTCACGGTCGGCGGTCAGACCTGTCTGGCACTGACGCTCGCCACGGTGGTGTTCTGGGCATGCGGTGTGGCGCAGCCGGGCTTTGTGGGCCTGCTCTATTGCGCGCTGCTCGTTCTATTCAAGGTGTGCGTGGACGACACGGGCGCCGCGAGCATCTCGGCGACGGTCGCCTCCACGTTTAGCTCGTGGACCAAAGCCACCATGTGGCTCGTCATTGGTGCCTACCTCATCGCCAGCGCGGTCAAGGAGTCGGGCCTGGGCGAGCGCATCGCCTATGCGTTTATGCTCAAGTTCGTGCGCGACGCCAAGTCGCTCATCATCTCGATCTTCGCGCTCACCTTTGTGCTGTCGCTGCTGATCCCGCATCCGTTCCCCCGCGCCTTCCTCATTCTCGCCGTCGTCTCGGTCATCGCTGAGTCCGCCGGCTACGGTGACGACGACCGCGGCAAGCTCGGCTTCCTCGTGTTTGCCGCTGCCGCCCCGGGCTCCATGTTCTTCCTGACGGGCGACTCCACGCTCAACCCGCTCGTTGCGCAGTACAGCGCCGAGGCCGGCGGCATGAGCCCGTCGTTCGTCGATTGGTTCCTGTACATGAGCGTGCCTATGCTGGTCGCGCTACTGTGCACCCTGTTCCTGGGCCTCTTCCTCTTTAAGCCCAGCAGGGAGCTCGTCTACGATCGCGAGCAGATCGTGGCCAAGCAGGCCGCGCTCGGCAAGCTCTCCGTCAAGGAGATCCGCACCATCGTGTGGCTTGTCATCGCCATCGCGCTGTGGCTCACCGTCTCGGGCGATTACATCGGCTGGGTGACGCTTGCCATCGGCGTCTGCCTCGCCATGCCCATCATCGGCGAGGTTCTCACGCCTGCCAGCTGGAATGCTGTCGACATCAAGTCCCTCATGTTCCTGACGGCCGCCATGGCCGTGGGTTCCGTGGGCGGTGCCACCGGCATGAACGCCTGGATCGCCGATGTCGTGCTTCCCAGCTCCGTGCCCGAGAACATCTTCCTGTTCGCCCTGCTCGTCGCCGCGCTCTCCATGATCATCCACATGTTCATGGGCTCGGTCATGGCCGTGCTCGGTGTGTGCGTGCCGGCGTTCATCAGCTTCGCGGCCGGCTCCAGCGTAAGCCCGCTTGCCGTGGCGCTCATCGTCTTCACGTCCATCAACATCCACTACATCCTGCCGTTCCACAACCTGCCGATCCTTATCGGCGAGGGCAAGGACGCCGGCGGCTACACCTCCAAAGAGGCCATGCGCATGGGTATTCCCCTCACCGCGGTCGTCTTTATCGTCGTGCTGGTCGAGGCCGCCTGGTTCCACCTCTTTGGCCTGATGTAAGCAGTCGAGTGCTTGGCTGTAATTAGCCGAGTGCTTGAACTGCGAGTGCTCGAGCGCCCCATCTATGAGCGCTGCGGCCCCATTACGTTACCAAGCCCGGCGGCATCCTCGCCGCCGGGCACTCTCCCGAAAGGAGCATGCTATGTCCACTACCGATGCTTCCCAGATCCACGACCTGCGCTCCGCGCTCGACTTTTTGCGCGAGATGCCGGGCCAGCTGCTCGAGACCGACACTCAGGTCGACCCGGACGCCGAGGTCTCGGGCGTCTACCGTCACGTCGGCGCCGGCGGCACCGTTATGCGCCCGACCAAAGAGGGTCCGGCGATGGTCTTCAACAACGTCAAGGGCTTTGACGATGCCAAGGTCTGCATCGGCATGCTTGCCAGCCGCAAGCGCGTTGCCGCTCTGCTCGACCTGGACGAGGAGCACCTGGGCCTCGAGATCGGCAAGCGCTTCGAGAACCTGATCGCGCCCGAGCAGATCGCCGAGGGTGCGCACGTCGACTGCCAAGAGGTCGTGTACAAGGCGACCGACGAGGGCTTTGACCTGCGCAAGATCGTTCCCGCTCCTACCAACACGCCCGTCGACGGCGGCCCCTACATCACCATGGGCCTCGCCTACGGCACGAGCCCCGACGGCTCCCAGTCCGACGTGACCATCCACCGTTTCTCCTGCGTCGACAAGGACAAGCTCGCCATGTGGATTACCCCCGGCAGCCGTCACCTGGGCGCGTTCTTTGACGAGTACTGCCAGCGTGGCGAGGATATGCCCATCTCCATCTCCATCGGTCTGGACCCCGCCGTGTACATGTGCTGCGGCTTCGAGGCTCCCACCACGCCGCTCGGCTTCAACGAGCTGCAGATCGCCGGTGCCCTGCGCGGCCACGCCGTCGAGCTTGCCGACTGCGTCACCGTTCCGCAGAAGTGCATTGCCAATGCCGAGTACGTGCTCGAGGGCTACCTCATGCACGACGAGACCATCAACGAGGACGTCAACGGCCACGGCTACGCCATGCCCGAGTTCCCCGGCTACACCGGCGGCGCCAAGGTCTGCCCGGTGATCAAGATCACCGCCGTCACCACGCGCGTCAATCCCATCATGGAGAGCTGCATCGGTCCTTCGCACGAGCACGTTTCCATGGCGGGCATCCCCACCGAGGCTTCCATCTACAAGATGGTCGAGACCGCTATCCCGGGCCGCCTGCTCAACGTTCACGCCGCCCCCTGCGGCGGCGGCAAGTTCGTTGCCATCATGCAGTTCAAGAAGTCGAGCAAAAATGACGAGGGCCGTCAGCGCAACGCCGCCATGCTCGCCTTCTCGGCATTCTCCGAGCTCAAGCATGTGATCCTGGTTGACGAAGACGTTGACATCTTCGACATGAGCGACGTGATGTGGGCCATGACCACGCGCTTCCAGGCCGACGTGGACCTCATCACCATCCCCGGTTGCCACTGCCACGTGCTCGATCCGTCCAACGACCCCGCGTTCGATCCTTCGATCCGCGAGCACGGCATCGCCTGCAAGGCCATCTTCGACTGCACGGTTCCGTTCAACCTTAAGAAGAACTTCATCCGCTCGCAGTTCATGGAGATCGACCAGGACAAGTGGGCCGCCGAGCTTGCTTTCTAGTACGTAGCCCTACCGAGTAACTAAGTAAGGAGCTGTCATGCCTGAGTCTTCTGTCCGTCCCCGTCGCATTGTCGTTGGCGTGTCTGGCGCCAGCGGTGCCGCGCTGGGCCTTGAGTGCCTCAAATGTCTGCGTCAGGCCGGTGCCGAGTCGGCGCTTGTCGTCACGCGCGGGGGAGAGATCACCATCGAGCAGGAGCTCGGCATGACGCTTGACGAGTATGCCACGCATGCCGATGTGGTCTACGACAACAAGAATATCGGCGCCGCCATCGCAAGCGGCACCTATCCGGTCGATGGCATGATCGTGGCACCCTGCTCCATGAAGACGCTCGCCGGCATTGCGAGCGGCTACAGCGAAAACCTGTTGTTGCGCGCGGCCGACGTGCAGATGAAAGAGCAGCGCCGCCTGGTGCTCATGGTGCGCGAGACGCCCTTCAGCGCCATTCATGTCGACAACATGGCGCGCCTTGCACGCGTACCGGGCGTCATGCTCATGCCGCCCATGCTCACGTTTTACAACGGCCCCGCCACGCTCGATGACGCGGTGCACCACATCGCCGCCAAGGCGCTCGAGGCCGTCGGCGTGTCATGCGCAAACTATAAGCGCTGGTCATAGGCGTCTTTAGGGTAGGATACGAGTAGTGTTTGAGCCCGCTGCCCCTGTGGGCGGCGGGCTTTGTGCGCTAAAAGGATGTGTCAGGAGGACTTATGCAGACGGGCATGTATGCGATTAGCGAGATGGCGAGCTTGTTTAATGTTTCGCGCCAAACGCTCATCTACTACGACAAGATCGGCCTGTTTAAGCCCGCCGTGGTCAACGAAAAAGGCTACCGCTTCTATTCGCCCACGCAGATCCCGCTCATGCGTCTGATTTGCATGCTGCGCGACCTGGGGCTCGAACTCGACGAGATCGACCGCCTAACCTCGACGTTCGACATTGGCGAGATGACCGATCACCTGCGCTCGCGGGTGCAGGCGCTCGATGAGCAGATTGCCGGGCTCAAAGCCGAGCGCGCGAGTGTGCAGGAACGCCTGAGCTTTTACGACGAGGCAGTCTACTGGCGCGAGCGCGAGGGCAGTCCGGAACTCAAGCAATTCGAGCGTCGCTACGTGGTCTTTGAGGAGTTTCCGGGCGATATCGAGCGCGGCCGCTCGATGCTGCACCCTACGCTCATGCGGGCAATCCTGCGCATGCGTACGTTGACGGGCACGCGTCCCATGCGCGGCTGGGGCGCCATGCTGCGTCGCGAGGCGCTGCATTCCGACGACCCCGTCGCCGGCGCCGGCTCCTTTGCCGTGCTACCGCGCGGTGTCGAGGAGCTGCTGCCGAGCGATCCCGCCGAGCTGGCAGAGATCGGCATCGAAGTGCTGCCCGAGGGCACATACCTGTGCATGAGCCGCTGGGGCATGCCGTACGAGCCCGAAGGCATCCGCGCCATCGTGGCCTGCATGGACGAGCACGCGCTCCAGCCCGTTGGCAACGCCTTCGACTTTTGCTACCTCGATACCACGAGCTACGACGAGTCCCACCAAGAGGACTTCTGCTGCATCCAAATCCCCGTCGCCCTCCAGATGTGACAAGGGGACTGCTCCTTCGTCGCATTCGTGGTGTGGCTGCTGCCCAAACCGTCACAACATTCGATGAAAATCTCGAAAACGAGGAAAAGCGTCGAATGTTGTGACGCTTTTCCTGTCTGTGCCGGCGAGCTCCAGCGCCGTCTGGGGGTATAAGGCTGGCAAGTGTTTATTTGCGAGGCCAAGGGGGCGCCCCGTATGGATATCGATAACTTTGAATGGTGGTATAGCGAGGGCGAGGCTCCGGACGAAGAGTGGGACGAGCCCGCGCCGTGTGACGTGTCGAGCGACGAGGACGAGACCGGCAACGATGCCGGTGTCGAGCCTGAAGCCGCCTCCGATGCCGCCGAACCCCTAACCTTTGAACAGGCTTGGGCCCAGGCCGAGGCCGACGAGGCGAAGGCCGATGCCACGGCCACGCTCGGCGAGCCGGCTGATATGTCGATCTCGCCGGCAAAGACCCCACAGCCGCGCCATACCATCGACCCCGGCAGCACGGCATCCTTCAGCATACTCGACGTGCCCGCGCAGGGTGCCCAGGCGCCCGCCCCCACCCATCGCCCCAACCTGGCTCGCGAGGAAGACGCGGGCCGTCGCTCTCCGCTCGGCCCCATTCTCATCGCCTTTATGGCCGGCGTCATCGCTTGCTCGGCGATCGGCAGCATCTGGGGTCATGTCGAGCAGCAGCGCCAAGACGCCGCCAAGGTCGAGATGTCTGTCGAGCAATCGCTCAGCCGCACGCGCTCGGTGCATGTATCGGTCGAGGTCAAGGACGGCGCGACGTGGGACACCGCGCGCGGCGACAGCCAGATGCTCGTCCATATCGTGGGTCGCACGCTCAAGGGGCAAGCGATCGACGAGTACCAATACGTCAATTCCGAAGGTGACGGCATCGAGCTCAAGCCCGGCGACTACGAGCTCACGGTCGATGAGCCGCCCGTCGCCACCGACGGCACGCGTTACCGTGCCTCAAAGCGCATGGTTCCGGTGAGTTTTAATTCACAGGCGCCCGATACGGTCGATAGCACGCCGCAGGGCGGGTTTGACCTTTACGCTATTGCTCAATAACTGCACCTGTCGCTCAACCCCGCCGCCAAGAGTGGGACAATAGCCCTCGACACCGTTGTTTACTATTGGAGGAAGTAGCATGTCCACCGTCACTACCATCAAGCGCGGCGGCCTCATCGCGGCCATCGATTCCATGGGCGCCCAGCTCACGAGCCTTGCCCTCAACGGCAACGAGTATCTGTGGCAGGGCGACCCGGCCTTTTGGGGCAAGCATGCGCCTATCCTGTTCCCCATCGTGGGATCGCTGCGCAACAACATGGCGACATCTGCGGCCGGCACCTGCGAGATGCCGCGCCACGGACTCGCTCGCATCGTCGAGCACAAGTTGGTCGAGGTTTCGGAGGACGGCTCCTCGGTAACGTACGAGATCACTGACACGCCCGAGTCGCTCAAGGCGTTCCCGTTCCACTTTAAGCTCAACATGACCTATGCCCTGACCGGCGACGCCACGCTCACGCAGGCCTTTGCCGTCACCAACACCGGCGACGTGGCCCTGCCGTTCTCGGTGGGCGGTCATCCTGCATTCAACGTGCCCGCCCCCGGTGCCGAAGACGAGGCGTTCGAGGATTACGAGCTGGCGTTTACCGAGGCTTGGACCAACGAGGCTCCCATCATCACGCCCGATGGCCTCATGACGTTCGAGGGCAGCTACAAGGCCCCCGATAACTCGGACGTGCTGCCCATCACGCACCGCAGCTTCGATAACGACGCCATCATGTTCACCGATACCCCGGGCTCTACGCTCACGCTGCGCGGTCGCAAGTCGGGCCACGGCGTCAAGATCGACTTTGAGGGCTTTAAGTACATCGGCGTGTGGTCTGCCGCCAACGACGCTCCGTTTGTGGCGCTCGAGCCCTGGACCGGCCACACCACCATGGACACCGAGGACGACATCTTTGAGCACAAGGTCAACACCATCACGCTGGCGCCGGGCGAGACGGACGTCCGCAGCTTTAGCGTCACCTTGCTCTAGAGGTTCCGCCGTTCTGACGAACGGTGGACCGGTCGACGCTGCGCGCCACCCAGAGCGACAATTTGCCATTCAAAAGGCACGGCATGACCAGACGGGCTATGCCTTGCCTTTTTCATGCCAACTTGTTCGCTCTGGGCGGCGCTCGCTGGCATTGCCAAAACATCGACGTTCCCAATGACTACCGTGTGTCTATTAATTTTTCGAGCTTGTGCTGCGCTGCTGGTCGCTGGCGTATATCCTGTTAAGTCGTCAGCATACGATTCAACAGGGAAGGCAGATTATGCATTCTCCCCATCAACGCGACGCGCATCCACAGCTGGTGTGCAGCCGTCGCATCTTTTTGGGTAGCGCTCTCGCTGCGAGCGCTTCCGTCGTCGCCGGCGCGCTCGCCGGCTGTCAGCGTCCGTCCACGCTCAAGGTGGTTCAGCCCACGACGGGCGGCGGTCGCGACGACCTGTCCGATTCCGTTATCGGCAAGGACAAGATCCGCATCGGTATGGAGGCAGCCTACGCCCCGTACAACTGGCAGGTTTCCGAGGCCAGCGAGTTCACCATTCCCATCGACAACGTGCAGGGCGCCTATGCCGACGGCTACGACGTGCAGATCGCCAAGATCGTCTGCAAAGCCCTCGGCGGCGAGCCTGTTGCCGTCAAGCAGAGCTTCTCGGGCCTTATCGATTCGCTTAACAACGGCCAGATCGACCTCATCATCGCCGGCATGAGCGCCACGCCCGAGCGCGAGGAGTCCGTCGGCTTTTCCAAGCCGTATCTTATCGGCTATTTTGGCCTGTTCGTAAAAGAGGGCTCGCCCTACCAAAACGCGACCAAGCTCAGCGACTTTAGCGGCGCCACGGTGCTCGGCCAAAAGGACACGATGCTCGACACCGTCATCGACGAGATTCCGGGCGTCGTCCACAAAAATCCGGTCGATTCGGTACCCACGGTGTTCTCGAACCTGCTGCAGGGCACTTGTGACGCCGTGACCTACAACACCGAAAACGAGAAGGGCTATATGGCCCAAAACCCGGGCATCGTGCCCATTCGCTTTGCGGAGGGCGAGGGCTTTAAGCAGGAGGTTACGACAAACGTCGGCTGCCGCAAGGGCTCGGACAAGCTGCTCAAACTTATCGATAAGACGCTCAAGGGCATCAGCCAGGAGGAGCGCGACCAGATGTGGGACGCGTGCCTCGACCGTCAGCCGGCATAGGGAGGCAGCATGAAAGCTATCAATCGTCTGGCCTCCTTTATCAAGGCCGACCACCGTTATGTGTATCTGGGCACGAGCGCTATCGCGGCGCTCGGTCTGGCGTTTAGCCAGCGCAACCCAACGCCGCTGAGCTTCTTGGCGCCCACGGGCGTGTTCCAGGATTGTCTCTGGGCGATTCTGTGGGCCTGGATCGTCGTATCGGTGGCAGCGCTCGTCACCAAGCTTATGCACTGGAACGACTATCGCGAAACGTCGCCGTTCGCATCCGAGCGTTGCCGTCGCGGCGCGCGCCTGGGCAGCTATGTCGTGGTTGCCATCGCGGCGATCTTCTTTATCGACCGCTGCGTCATGTCGTTTGTCGACCTGGTGCAGGTGAGCATTGTCTCGGACTCCAATCCCAGCGACTTTCTGTCGAGCTTGGTCTACATGACCTACAAGAGCGGCGACTTCTTTATCCGCGGTATCGAGATCACCATCGCGCTTGCCACCTTCGGCACCGTCATCGCCTTCTTCTTGGCGCTGCTCTTTGTGTTCTTGCGCACCCAGACCTTCGATCGCGTCGACAACGACCTGGTGCGCTTCTTTAAGAGCATTGGCCGAGGCTTTGCGACCGTCTATTCCACCGTCGTGCGCGGCACGCCCATGATGGTCCAGGGCCTGCTCATCTATTACGCGGGCTTTACCGTTCTGCGCGGCATGGGCTTCGAGACCGCCCAGGCCAACCAGATCTGGAGTACCTTCACCGCCGGCCTCGTCACCATCTCGCTCAACTCCACCGCCTACATGATGGAGGTCCTGCGCGGCGGCATCGAGTCCATCGATCCCGGCCAGGCCGAGGCAGCGCGCTCGCTGGGCCTGTCGCAGTGGCAGGCTATGCGCAAGGTCGTGTTCCCCCAGGGTATTAAAAACGCGATCCCGGCGCTCACCAACGAGCTCATCATCAACATCAAGGATTCGTCGGTGCTCTCGGTCATCGGCGTGTTCGACCTCATGTACGCTACTACCACGGTCGCCGGCGTGTACTACCGCCAGATGGAGGTCTACTGCGTGGCGCTCGTGGTCTACCTGATCCTGACGCTCGTGGCGAGCCGCCTGCTCGAGGCCTTTGGCAAAAAGCTCGGCGCCGAGGCTCCTGCCACGCTGCCCAGCTCTAACTAGGCTTAAGACGAGGAGAATCATCATGGCAGATACCGCCATTACCGGCACTGCAGCAGCCGTGCAAAACCAAGAGCCGCTTATCTGCGTCGAGGGCCTGCGCAAGAGCTTTGGCTCACTCGAGGTACTCAAGGGTATCGACTTGTCCGTCAATCCCGGCGAGGTCGTCACCATTATCGGCGCCTCGGGCTCGGGCAAGTCGACGTTTCTGCGCTGCCTTAACCTGCTCGAGACTCCGGATGCCGGCCATATCTGGTTCCACGGCCAGGACCTCACGGCCGAGCGCTGCAATATCAATAAGCTGCGCGAGGACATCGGCATGGTGTTCCAGGGCTTCAACCTGTTCAACAATATGGACGTGCTCGACAACTGCACGCTCGCGCCCGTCACGCTCAAAAAGATGAGCAAGGCCGAGGCCGAGAAGGTCGCGATGGAGCATCTGACGAGCGTGGGGCTCGAAAAGTTCGCGCACGCCGCCGTGGGTCGTCTGTCCGGCGGCCAAAAGCAGCGCGTGGCCATCGCCCGCGCCCTGTGCATGAATCCGCAGATCATGTTGTTCGACGAGCCGACCTCCGCGCTCGACCCCGAGATCGTGGGAGAGGTGCTCGAGGTCATGCGCAAGCTCGCCGCCGACGGCATGACCATGGTCGTCGTCACGCACGAGATGGCCTTTGCCCGCACGGTGTCCGACCGCGTGGTCTTTATGGACAAGGGCGTGGTGCTCGAGGATGCCGCGCCGGCCGAGCTCTTCGGCAACCCCAAACACCAGCGCACTCGTGAGTTCCTCTCTCGCTATCTCGAGGACAAATAACCGACCGCAAACGCTTACGTTGCAGGGCCGCTCCCGTGGGGCGGCCTTTGTCGTCACAATCGAAAGGATGTCATGGCCGAGGTTTGGCGCTTCTTTGCGCATGAGGACGATTTTGCCGATATAGACGAGGTCGGCGCGTGCGAGCGCTTGGGCCGCGTGCTGTCGTTTCCGACCATTTCGAGCATGGATGCCGAGGCGGTGGACTGGCAGCCCTTCGACGACCTGCGCGCCTATATGCAGCAGGCCTGGCCGCGCGTGTTCGCGGCGGGCGAGGTCGAGCTTGTCGACCATTCGCTGTTGGTGACGCTTGACGGTTCCGACCCCGCCCTCAAACCCGTCATGCTCATGGGCCACATGGACGTGGTCCCCGTGGTGCCGGGCACCGAGGCCGACTGGACGCATGCTCCCTTTAGCGGACAGGTGGACGACACCTACATCTGGGGCCGCGGCGCGATCGACATGAAGGATCAGGTCGCAGGCATTCTCGAGGCGGTTGAGTATGCGCTGGCGCACGGCTGGGAGCACGAGCGCACCCTGCTGCTGGCTTTTGGCCAGGACGAGGAGACTACGCAGTACGGAGCAGGCGCCATCGGCCGTGCGCTCGAGGAACGCGGCATTGAGCTTGAGTACCTGATCGACGAGGGCGACTACCGCATCGTTTCGGCTGCCGAGTACAGCGCGGGCGAGGGTTGGCTCATGCACGCCGACCTGGCAGAGAAAGGTTATGCCGACATTGTGCTCAAGACAAAGAACGCGGGTGGACATTCTTCCAACCCCTACGGCGGCACGTCGCTCGAGGTGCTCAGCCGTGCCATCACCGCAATCTGCGATATCGAGTGGCCGACGCGCGTGACCGATTTGCTTGCCGCCCAGCTTGTCGAGTTGGGGCTCTACGCCGCCGATGAAATTGCCGCCAACGGGGATGCCATTGTCCGCGATTGCCTCGCCAGCAAAAAGCTCTATCCGCTGGTGACGACCACCTGCGCGCCCACGCAGATCGAGGGCGGCAGCACCGGCGCCAACGTAATGCCGCAGGATATGTGGGCCAACATTAACTTCCGCATGCTCGAGGGCATGAGCGTGGCCGACGTTGTGGCGCGCTGCCGTGGGGCGGTTGCCGGGGCGGACCTTGCCGGGCGTGTCGAAGTGGATCTGGGCCCCGGCAGCTCCGAACCCTCTCCGTCCCCGCGCATCGGTGGTTCCGGCCTCGAGACGGTTCGCTCCATCGCCGCCCGCTATTTCCGTGATCCAGAGGGGACGGAGGAAAACGGATCATTCGAGCCAGTGGCAATTGTGCCCTCGACCGTGATCGGTGCGACCGACGCTGCCAACTACCAGCACATTTGCCCTGAGTGCATTCGCCTCTCGGCCTTTGTGGTCGACGATGACGAGTGCGAGCGCGGTGTCCACGGTACCAACGAGCGCATCACCCGCCGCGCCTACCTCCAGGGTATCCGCTTCCTCGTCGCTCTACTCCAAACGCTCTAGAATGTGACAAAGCGACAGTCCCTTTGTTAGCCGTTGGGGACGCTCTTAAACGTCTAGCCGTTAAGGAACGTCCCCAACGGCTACGTCCACTCATTCCGTGCGGGTTATATGCAGGTTTGCCTGCGCACGCTATCATGTATGGGCTAGACCGCAACTATGTACCCCATACGCGAAGGGATGCGCATGTATCTGAAGATCGACATGTTCTAGCCGGGCTTACCCCCGCAGTGGCGCCGTGCGCCCCATCAGCTCTGCCGATTTTCACCTTCACGCATATAAAGGAGTCCCGCCATGCGCGACAAGCTCGAAAAGATTATCAAGGCCTACGAGGAGCTCGAGAAGAAGCTTTCCGACCCGGCCGTCGCCTCCGATATCAAGGAGTTCACGCGTCTCAACAAGGAGTACGCGCACCAGTCCGACCTCATCGCCGCCTCGCGCGAGTACATCGGCGCGCTCGATGACATCGAGGCTGCCAAGGAAATGCTCCACGATACTACCGATGCCGATGAGAAGGAGATGCTCCAGATGGACATCTCCGAAAACGAGGCCAAGCTTCCCCAGCTCGAGGAAGACATTAAGTACATGCTCATCCCGAGCGACCCCAACGACGACAAGAACACCATCGTCGAGATCCGCTCCGCCGCTGGTGGCGACGAGGCGGCCATCTTCGCCGGCGACCTGTACAAGATGTATCAGCGCTTTTGCGAGTCGCGTGGCTGGAAGACCACCGTGCTCGATTCCAGCCCCAGCGAGGCCGGCGGCTTTAAGTCCATCGAGTTCAAGGTCGAGGGCGACCGCGTCTACTCCGTCATGAAGTTTGAGTCCGGCGTACACCGTGTCCAGCGCGTTCCCAAGACCGAGTCCCAGGGCCGTATCCAGACCTCCACGGCAACCGTCGCCGTGCTTCCCGAGGCCGAGGAGATCGACGTCCAGATCAACCAGTCCGACCTGCGCATCGACACCTACTGCGCCTCCGGCCCTGGCGGTCAGTGCGTTAACACCACTTATTCCGCCGTGCGCATCACCCACCTGCCCACCAACACCGTGGTGCAGTCGCAGGAACAGCGCTCCCAGATCCAGAACCGCGAAGTCTGCATGCAGATGCTGCGTGCCCGTCTGTACGAGATGGAGCTCGAGAAGCAGCAGGCAGAGCTCGGTGCCGAGCGCCAGAGCCAGATCGGCCACGGCAACCGTTCCGAGAAGATCCGTACCTACAACCAGCCCCAGGACCGCGTGACCGATCACCGCATCGGTTTCAACTCCACCTACAACGGCGTCCTTCTGGGCGATCAGCTCGGCACCGTCATCGAGGCGCTCGCCGCCGCCGAGCGAGCCGAGAAGCTGGCACAGGCTGTTTAAGTTACGGCGTTTTACCAAACGCCGTAACTGCTCGACGCTGCGCGCCGCCCAGAGCGACAATTTGTCATTCAAAAGGCAAGGCATGACCAGAAGGTCTATGCCTTGCCTTTTTCATGCCAACCTGTTCGCTCTGGACGTCGCTCGCTGACATTGCCAAAACATCGGCGTTTCCTTGGTTGTCAAATGATCCGTAGGGAGTCATTGGTGACATTGCCTTGATATTTTATTCAGTCGGCTGTGATGTCATTTGAGCTGCTTACCTGCTTAAGGTAATTGACGGCATAAGTCCGCTATCGAAAATATTGCTCAAAATATCGTTCAAGAAGTCGCGGAGCGATTTTTGATGGGTCGTGCGTCAAGCGATGTGGCAAGCGTTTGGTTAGATATTGGTCAGTTTTGGGGCAACCTTGCCAAAAGCTTGACGAATGCAAATCTAGACGTCGGCGAATGAACACTTTGAGCGAGCCCGGTGCAAAATTCTGGGCTGATTCTCGATAATCGCCTTCAATCGTCCCTTGCCAAGCGCTGGCCTCGCTTACAATCTGCTCCGACATTCGCGCGCCGCCCGGCGCTTAAGAGGGGAGGGCCCCATGGCAAACGAGATCTGGACCATCAAGCGTTGTCTCGAGTGGACCAAGGAGTACCTGGCCGAGCGCGGCGAGGAGCATCCCCGTCTTTCTGCCGAGTGGCTGCTGTGCGCGGCCACGGGCCTGGCGCGTATCGACTTGTATATGCGCATGGACGAGACGCTTAACGCGGCCCAGCTCGAGACCATGCACGCGGCCGTCGTTCGTCGCGCCAAAGGCGAGCCGCTGCAGTACATCACCGGCAGCACGCAGTTTCGCATGATCGACGTCGCGTGCGCCCCCGGCGTGCTCATCCCGCGCCCCGAGACCGAGATGCTCGTCGAAGAAGTCCTGAACTATCTGGATACCGAGGTGCTGAGCCCCGAGGCCGCTGCCCGTCAGCGTGTTGAGCTGCCTTGGAACGATGAGGTCGAGCAGGCCCGCAAAGCCGAGGCGGCGCTGGCCGACGAACGCGCGACCGCCGAGCGCCGTGCTGCCAACCTGACGGCCGCCGATGAGGCTGCGCTGGGTAGCGACGTGCTCGGTAGCCGCGCCTATGCCGAGGAGCTTGCCGATCGCGAGGCCGAGGAAGCCGCCGCGCAAGCAGCAGAAGCCGAAGCCGCGGAAGCCACCGAGCCCGAGCTCGATGAATACGGCATCGCCATCGAGGGTGCCGACCAGGAGACGGTTTCAGCTCAGGATGCCGCTGCGCCTGCCCCAGCCGAGCCCCGCACTGCCCGCGTTCTCGAGGTCGGCTGCGGCACGGGCTGTATCTCGCTCTCGATCGCCTGGGAGCGTCGCGGCCACGTCACCTGCACTGCTACCGATATCGAGCCGCGCGCCATCGACCTTGCTACCAAAAACCGCGATGCGCTTGGCCTCACGTCCGACGAGGTCGCCTTCAGCCTCACGAACCTGGTGAGTTCCATTCCCCGTGAAGAGTGGGGCACCTTTGACGTACTCGTCTCCAACCCGCCTTACATCCCGACCGCCGTCATGCGCTCGCTGCCGCACGAGGTCAAGGACTTTGAGCCCGATCTGGCGCTCGAGGGCGGCGCCGACGGCCTCGATATCTTCCGCCGCCTGCTCAACGCGGCGCCCTACATGTTGTGCGCTGGCGGCCTCTTTGCCTGCGAGCTCTACGAGGGCGCGCTCGACGCTGCGGCCGAGCTCTGCCGCCAAGCGGGTCTGTCGGACGTGCGCATCGTCCACGACCTCACCGATCGCCCCCGCATCGTCCGAGCCATCGTCACCGAGCCCAAACAGCGCCAGTAATATTTATTAACTGGTTAGCAAAAATTATAAAGTAGTTTATAATTAGGACGGCTGAAAGAGGTCGGCCCATGCAACCTCCTACCTTTCGGGAAATCATTGCCCTACTCAAGCACGATGGATTCGTGAAGGTCGCGCAAGTCGGTAGTCATGCTAAGTATGTTTCTGGTGACCGTGTTGTCACCGTGAACGGCTCTGGTGGTGATCGACCAAAGAAGGGCACGTGGGCAAGTATTCGTCGCCAAGCTGGATGGTAGTTGGAGGCAAAATGAGGCAGCGATTTACCTATGACTGCGTTCTCATAAAAGAAGACGACGGTTACTGCGCCAGCTTCCCGCAGATTCCCGGCGCCTTTGCCGATGGCGATACACGCGAAGAAGCTATTGCCCATGCCACCGAGGCGCTGATGGCGTTTTTGGCCGATGACCTCAACAACGGTTTGACTCCGGCGGGGTACGAACGCTCGGCCGAGGTCGTGGCCCTTTCGGTCGAAATCGACCACGAGGACGCTCGGGAAGCGGCGTGCCGAACATTTAAAGACGCAGCGCTGGACCTCAAAGTCTCCGCTCCGCGGATTACCGCGCTGGTCAAAGCAGGAAAGCTCGATGTTGAACTCGTCGACGGCCGTCGGATGATAACGATAGACAGCATCGAGCGCTACGCCGCCCAAGAACGCCACGCCGGCAGGCCAAAGAAGTTCGTCGCGGTCCAATAACCCCTCACTTTCACCGACTACAATAGCCGCTCACCAAACCAACATGCGCTGTGGGCAAATGGATTGAACGTTTCGTGCGAGAATGCCCCTCAGTAAACAAACTTGTACCAGAGCGTAAGGGGCTGGCATACACATGCAGACGGTCTATCGGGTATACGAGGGAGCGCGCGAGCCGCATCGGCTTGCCGTTGAGCGTACGGCCGAGGTACTCGGCTGTGGCGGACTGGCCCTGATCCCGACCGAGACCGTCTATGGCGTCGCCGTGGCAGTCAATGCCTTCTCGGACGCCGCACCCCAAGACACAAGCGAATCCCCCTCGTGGCCGCGCGACCCGCAAGCCACCGTCAATGGCGCCGCGGTCCCTGCGCTCGGTACCGGCTACCGCCGCATCTTCACTCTCAAGCAACGTGAACTCACGCAAACCGTCGCTTGGCTGGTCGATGGCATCGAAGCGCTCGACCGCTATGGCGCGGATATTCCGGAAGATGCCCGCGTACTCGCGCGACGATGCTGGCCGGGAGCCCTGACTATCGTGGTCAAGGCAGCCCCCTGCGTGCCGACCTTTATGCGTGCTGCCGACGACACCGTGGCCCTGCGCGCTTCGGCCTCTCCCGTGGTCCAGGCGCTCATCCGCGCCTGCGGCAGTCCCCTTGCCTGCACCAGCGCCAACACGCACGGCGCGCCCTCGCCGGCAAGCTTTGCCGCCGTCGAGGGTCGCATCCTGGAGGGGGTCGATGTTGCCGTCGACGCCGGTGAGACCCCGTGTCGCGACGCCTCGACCATCGTGTCGTTCCAGCACGGCGGGCTCCAGATCCTGCGCCAAGGCGCACTTCCCGCATCAGAGATCGAACGGGTCCTGTCCGACCCGATGCAATAGAAAGGTGTAAGCGATGTCGTTGAATCTGGGCAGCCTGGGCATGGAAGATGCCTCGTTTAACTTTGGCGGTTCCTACATCATGGCGCTCGACTGCGGCACCACCTCGGTACTTGCGACCATCGTCGACGAGTACGGATGCATCGTCGCGCAGGCACGTCGCAGCGTCAAAACCAGTTTTCCGCGTCCCGGTTGGGTGGAGCAAGACCCCATGGCGGTCCTTGCCAGCCAGATCGCCGTCATGATGGAAGTCCAGTTTAAGAGCGGTATCCACTCCGACCGCATTGCCGCCATCGGCATCTCCAACCAGCGCGAGACCACGGTGGTCTGGGACCGCGTGAGCGGTCAGCCGATCTATAACGCCATCGTGTGGCAGTGCCGCCGTACCGCGCCGGCAATCGACGCGTTGGTTGAACAGGGTTGCGAGGAGCTGGTGCGCTCCCGCACGGGACTCACGCTCGACCCGTATTTCTCGGCCTCCAAGGTACAGTGGATTCTCGACAACGTCGACGGCGCACGCGAGAGCGCGGCGGCGGGCGACCTCATGTTTGGCACCATCGACACCTGGCTCATCTACAACCTCACCGGCGGCCAGGTCTTTGCCACCGACTACACCAATGCCAGCCGCACGGCACTCTTTAATATCCATACGCTCGATTGGGACGACGACCTGCTGGCGCTCTTTGACGTTCCACGTTCCATGATGCCCGAGGTTCGCTGGAGCTCGGGCGACTACGGCCGCGTCGCGAGCGACATCATGACCAACATGCCGCCCATCATGGGTGTGGCGGGCGACCAGCAGGCGTCGCTGTTCGGTCACTGCTGCTTCCATCCCGGCCAGACCAAAAACACCTATGGCACGGGCTGCTTTATGCTCATGAACACCGGCGACGAGATCGTCGAATCCAAGAACGGTCTGGTCTCCACCATCGGTATCGCTGCGAACGGGAAGATCAGCTATGCGCTCGAGGGCTCCATCTTTGCTGCCGGTTCCACCATGAACTGGCTTCGCAACAACATGGGCATCATCTCGAGCGTGAGCGAGTCGGCACAACTCGCCGCTTCGATTAGCGACAACGAGGGCTGCTACTTCGTTCCCGCCTTTGCGGGTCTGGGCGCTCCCTGGTGGGACCCGCATGCCCGCGGTATCGTGTGCGGTCTGACCGGCGCCTCGAGCCGTGCGACCATCGTACGTGCCGCCTGCGAATCCATGGCATATCAGAGCTACGACGTGCTGCGCGCCATGGAGCAGGACGTGGGGCTTTCGATCGAGCGCCTGTCTGTCGATGGCGGTGCCTCGCGCAACGAGTTCATCATGCAATTCCAGGCCGACCTGCTGGATATCCCCGTGCTGCAATGCGAGACGGTGGAGACCACGGCAATCGGTGCCGCGTACTTGGCGGGTCTTGCCGTCGGCTATTGGGAAGACCTGGAAGAGCTGGAGCAAAATGCCCAGATCGTTAGGACCTTCCTTCCCCACATGTCCGCCGAGCGCCGCGAACAAAACCTTGCGGGCTGGTGTGATGCAGTCAGGCGCTCGCTCAGTACCGCACAGTAGGGCTGCGATGGGCTGCTCGATACAACAAACCGCTAAACTAATGTATGGCGTGCGGCGGCAACATTGCTGCGCGCCTTGTCAGCAAGGCCGTTTTGCGGCCGCAACGAAAGGGGCAATCAACCCATGACCGTCACCTATGATGCGTCCCGTGTGACGCTTGTCGATCACCCGCTCGTTCAGCACAAGCTGTCGATCCTGCGCGATAAAAACACCGGCACCAACCAGTTCCGCCAGCTCGTGCGCGAGCTTGCGCTCTTTGACGGCTACGAGGCCATGCGCGACCTGCCTATGGAAGACGTCGAGGTCGAGACCCCCATCACTACCGCCACGTTCAAACAGCTTGCCGGCAAGAAACTCGCCATCGTGCCCATCCTGCGTGCGGGCCTTGGCATGGTCGACGGCATCCTCGACCTGGTGCCCTCCGCTCGCGTGGGCCACATCGGTATGGAGCGCGACGAGGTCACCCACGAGCCGCATGAGTATTACTGCAAGATGCCCAAGGATATCGACCAGCGTATCTGCCTGGTTGTCGACCCCATGCTCGCCACGGGCGGTTCGGCCGAGATGGCTATCAGCTACCTGCGCGAGCGCGGTGTCAAGGACATCCGCATGCTGTGCATCGTCGCCGCGCCCGAGGGCCTCAAGTCGCTGACCGAGAAGGATCCTGACGTACATATTTATACGTGCGCCATCGATGACCATCTCAACGAGGCCGCCTACATCGTTCCCGGCCTGGGCGACGCCGGCGACCGCATCTACGGCACGCTCTAGTCGCTGGGCTAAACGGCCGCGGCTGCAAATACGAAGAAACGGTGCGCGCGGACGAACAAAAGGCGACCGCGCGCACTCCTGTTAACGGACGTTTTGCCCTGCAGGGTTCGAGAAAAACGTATTACCGTACCTGCGGCATAAAGAAGGTCTTAAGAAAACGAACAGGTGCGTATTAACCGATGCTTTTTCGGTTGTACTTTAGCGATTGGCTCGTACAATATTCACCAATGTTTGGCGGGAACTGTTCTGTGAGGCGTTAAAAAGGAAAGTGAGGACGCCAGTGTTTCAGATAGCCGATCTGCTCGCTATCGTTGCAGGCGCCATCGCGGGCGCAATTGCCTTCCTTCCCTTTGTCTTTACGCTCAAGCCGGTTCTTGACGATAAACAGAATGCGGACATGCTCAAGGGTATGGTGAGTCTGGCGGTCTCGGCAATCGCCCTGCTCGTCTTTACCTTGGTTGTGTTTGTGTTGTTCGGAGAGGCATTTCGCATGTTCCTCCTGGGCGAGGCGATCGGCTTCGTGGCCTTTATGGCTGCCTGCGCGGTTCGTGTCGCCAAGGCGCTGCGAGATCCTCATGAGGTCGAAAGGTAAGTCGTGGAAATTTTTGAAAAGCTGCCTGATGAGATTAATCATCTGGTCAGCGAGTTCAGCTCCACCCCTGTCGTGGGCGATCTGAGCTGCGGCATCACGCAGTACTCGTTTTGGCTGATCGTCTCCACGATCGTGCTCCTGATCGTCCTGGCCGTGTTCAAGAAGAAGCAGACCCTGGTTCCCAAGGGCTTCTTCGTCAACGGTTTCGAGTACATCATCGAGTACGTCGAGAACGATATCGGCAAGGGCGTCGTGGGTGAGAACTGGAAGAAGCACTTCCCGTTCCTGTGCTCGCTTTTCCTGTTCATCCTGATCAATAACATGATCGGCCTGATCCCGGGAATGAAGCCCGGCACCGGCGCAATCGGTTCCACCGCCGCACTCGCCATTTTCGCCTTCGTGTACTTCATCTACTACGGATGCAAGGCTCACGGCGTGATCGGCTACATCAAGAGCCTCGCCCCGCAGGGCGTGAGCTTCCCGATGAACGTGCTCGTGTGGGTCGTCGAGCTTTTCTCGACCTTCCTGCGCCTCATCACGCTCGCCGTCCGTCTGTTCTGCAACATGTTCGCAGGACACGTGGTCATGGGCTCGTTCGCCATCATGGCGAGCATGTTCATGCAGCCGCTGCTTCAGCAGGTTTCCGCGGCGCACGCCGTCGGCGCCCTGCCTTCGCTGGCCTGGCTTGCCATCCTCATCCTGATCTATGCGATCGAGCTTGTGGTCGGCGCTATCCAGGCTTACGTCTTCACGGTCCTTACCGCCGTGTATGTCTCCGAGGCGGAGGAGGTCGCAGAGGAGGAGTAGTCTTCCGTTCGCGCCTTAAAGGTAAGGCAATTCGTTAAACCGCCGGTGCCCGTACCCATGGAGCCCGGCAGTTATAAAAAGGTTATCCTGCGTGAAATAAGACACGCACGACAAAGGAGGAATCGTGGGAGTTATCGGTTACGGTCTCGGTGTTATCGGCGCTGGTCTTGCTATCGGCCTGTCTGCTCTGGGTGCTACGGGTGCTATGGCCCGTCAGCCTGAGGTCCAGGGCCGCGTGTTCACCGTCTTCATCATGGGCTCCGCCTTCGGCGAGGCTCTGGCTCTGATCGGCTTCGTTGTCGCGCTGATCGTTAAATAGCACGGAGCGTCAAGTATGAATCTTTCATCCCAGAAGAGCGCGATCGCACTCTCCGCGTCCGCGGCCGCGCTGCTCATGCCGGTTTCCGCGTTCGCCGAGGACGGCGCTGCCGGTGCGGACATCCTCATCCCTAAGATGGCGGAGTTCATCCCGGCGCTTATCGCCTTCCTGATTATCTGGATCGTGCTGGCCAAGGTTGCCCTGCCGGGCATCATGAAAACCATGGAGGAGCGCGGCAAGAAGATCGAGGAGAGCCTCGACGAGGCCGAGAAGACCAAGCAGGAGGCTATCGCCAAGCGCGCTGAGTCCGACTCGATCGTCACCGACGCCCGTCGTCAGGCTGCCGACATCGTTCTCGAGGCCCGTAAGGACGCCGAGTCCGAGCGCGCCCGTATCATCGAGGCTGCTCACAAGGAGGCCGAGGAGATCATCGCCAAGGCCCATACGACCGTCGAGGACGAGCGCAAGTCCATTTACGCCGGTGCCGCGAGCTCCATCGCCGACCTGTCCGTTGCCGTCGCCACCAAGATCGTGGGCGAGGCACTCGAGGACGAGACCGAGCAGAAGAAGCTCATCGAGCGCTACATCCAGGAAGCAGGTAGCCTGAATGCCGACTAGCCGCTATCAGGACAAGGTGCTCGAGACCTACGCGCGCTCCCTTCTGGAAGCCGCTAAGGCCGAGAACCATGTGTTCGAGGACCTCGAGATGATCGAGCGCTTGGCTTCTGCCAGCCCCGAGATCATCGCCGTGCTCGACACCATGTCCAAGCGCGACCAGCTCGACCTTCTTCCCAAGGTGGCAGCTGCCTTTAAGTATGTTGCCGAGGAAGACGAGGATGTAGTGGGCGTGACCGTCACCACGGCGATCCCGCTCGACGACGAGCTGCGTCAAACCATCACTAAGAAATGCGAGCAGGACTTCGGCCGCAAGGTATTCCTTATCGAGCAGGTCGACCCGTCTATCGTGGGCGGCCTGGTGCTCGAGGCCCGCGGCGAGCGTCGTGATATTTCCGTCAAGACGCAGCTGCGCATCGCGCAGGAGACCCTCGCAAACTCTGCTAATTCGTACGGAGGTGAAGCCTAATGTCCGAAACCCTCAATGCCCAGGATATCGCCAAGAAACTGCAGGAGCAGCTCACGAGCCTCTCCGCGACGGTCGATACGTATGAGGTTTCAACGGTCGACGAGGTAGGCGACGGCATCGCGCGCGTCTCCGGCCTCAAGAGCGCCATGGCAGGCGAGCTTCTGGAGTTCAAGAGCTCCGATACCGGTGAGACCGTCTTCGGCCTTGCCCAGAACCTTGACCGGGACGAGGTCGGCGCCGTTCTGTTCGGTGCCGTCGACTCCATCAAGGAAGGCGACGAGTGCCGCACCACTGGCCGCATTATGGATATCCCCGTGAGCCGCGCCATGCTCGGCCGCGTCGTCAATCCGCTCGGCCAGCCCATCGACGGCCTAGGCGACATCGTCGCTACGCACCGTCGCCCCATCGAGTTCAAGGCCCCCGGCGTCATCGACCGTACCCCGGTGTGCGAGCCGGTTCAGACCGGTCTGCTCGCTATCGACTCCATGGTGCCTATTGGCCGCGGTCAGCGTGAGCTCATCATCGGCGACCGTAAGACCGGTAAGACCGCCATCGCCATCGACGCTATTCTCAACCAGCGCGGCAAGGGCATGGTCTGCATCTATGTCGCCATCGGCCAGAAGGCCTCCACGGTTGCCAACATCCGCGAGACCCTCGCTCAGCACGGTGCGCTCGACTACACCATCATCGTTTCGGCCACCGCTGCCGATTCCGCCCCTATGCAGTACATCGCGCCTATGGCCGGTGCCGCTATCGGCGAGTTCTTCATGTACAACGGCGAGGACGGCAAGCCCGCCAGCGAGACCAACCCCGGCGGCCACGTGCTCGTCATCTACGACGACCTGTCCAAGCAGGCTGTGGCCTACCGTCAGATGTCGCTGACGCTGCATCGTCCGCCCGGACGCGAGGCCTATCCTGGCGACATCTTCTACCTGCACTCTCGTCTGCTCGAGCGTGCCGTCAAGATGTCCAAGAAGAACGGTTACGGCTCCATGACGGCACTGCCGATCATCGAGACCCAGGACGGCGACGTCTCGGCCTACATTCCGACCAACGTCATTTCCATTACCGATGGTCAGATCTACCTGCAGTCCGAGCTCTTCTTCCAGGGTCAGCGCCCGGCAGTCGACGTGGGCATCTCCGTGTCCCGCGTCGGTGGCGATGCGCAGACCAAGGCCATGAAGCAGGTCGCCGGCAACCTCCGTCTGGACCTCGCTTCCTATCAGGAGCTCGCTGGCTTTACGCAGTTCGGCTCCGACCTCGACGAGGCTACTCAGAAGCAGCTGACCCATGGTGCTCGCATGACCGAGCTCCTGAAGCAGCCGCGTTACAAGCCGTTTGAGGTTGGCGAGCAGATCGTTACGCTGTTCGCTGGCAACGAGGGCTTCCTGGATGACCTGGAGATCGCCGACGTGCTGCCCTTCCGTGCCGAGCTCATCGAGTACATGGACAATGGCTTTGGTTCGCTGCTCGACAAGGTTCGCGCCAAGAAGATCGATGATGACACCAAGGCTGAGCTCTTGCGCGTCATCGGCGACTTCAAGCAGCAGTTCATGGCCAAGCACCATTCGGATGTTTCTGGATCAGAGGAGAACTAAGCCCTATGGCCAACCTTCGCGACATTAAGAAGCGAATCTCCTCGGTTACCACGACCAAGCAGATCACGCGCACGATGGAGATGGTCTCTACGGCCAAGATCCGTCGTGCCCTCGATCGCTCCAAGCAGGCCGAGCCCTATAAGGAGGCGCTGACCGACGTCATGTTGACGGTCGCCGGCGACGCCTCCTGTTCGGGCACCGATCCCATGCTGCAGAAGCATGAGAGCGTCAAGCATGGCCTGATTGTCGTTATTGCCTCGGACCGCGGCCTTGCCGGCGGTTTCAATACGACGGTGGAGCGAACGGCCGAAAAGCTCGCCGCTTCTTGGGCGAACGACGGCATCGAGTGCGAGATCATCGCGTGCGGGCGTAAGCCGGCCACGTATTTCCGTGACCGCGCAAACGTTGTCATGCACTTTGAGGGCAACTCCTCTGAGCCCGATTTCAATCAGGCCCGCATGATCTCCTCTCATATCTGCGATGCGTATCGTGCCGGTGAGCTTGACCGTGTCGAGCTTGTCTACCACCACGCCAAGAACCGCGTGGATCAGGAGCTTCGCGTCGAGCATCTGTTGCCGCTCGACCCCGAGATGATCGCTATGGCCCACGGTCCGCGTAAGAACGAGACCGACGCCCCTAAGCGCATCTCGTCCACGTTCGAGTTCGTGCCCTCTCCCGAGCATGTTCTCGGCAAGCTTGTGCCGTCTTATATCCTGACGGTCATCTACCAGGCCCTGATCGATTCGGCGGCTGCCGAGCAGGGTGCACGCCGCAAGGCCATGCACTCCGCGACGGAAAACGCCACCGCGATCATCTCGACCCTTACCCGCACGTATAGTCGCGTGCGCCAGGCTTCGATCACGACCGAGATTAACGAGATCGTCGGCGGAGCCTCAGCATTGGAGGAACAGTAATGGCTAATAACACCGTAAAGCTTGCGGTCGAGGAAGCCACCAAGAAGACGACTGCCGGTGATGGTCGCATCGTGCGAATCATCGGCCCTGTCGTCGACGTCAAGTTTGACGGCGCGGTGCCCCCGATCTACAACGCGCTCACGGTCGAGGCCGAGACCCCGATCGGTCATCTGAGCACGATCCTCGAGGTCGAGAGCCAGCTTCCGGGCGGCGTCGTCCGCACGGTCGCCATGTCCTCGACCGACGGCCTGCAGCGCGGCCTCATCGCCACCGATACCGGTGAGCCCATGAAGATGCCCGTTGGCCCCAAGACGCTGGGCCGAATTTGGAACGTTATGGGCAAGCCCGTCGACGGCAAGCCCATGCCCGAGGTGGAGGAGTTCTACCCCATCCACCATGCAGCACCCCGTTTCGACGAGCTCACCACCAAGACCGAGATCTTCGAGACTGGCATCAAGGCCGTCGACCTGCTCGAGCCCTACATCCGTGGCGGCAAGACGGGCCTTTTCGGCGGCGCCGGCGTCGGCAAGACCGTTCTGATTCAGGAGCTCATCAACAACCTCGCCCAGGAGCACGGCGGCACCTCGGTGTTCACCGGCGTCGGCGAGCGTACCCGCGAGGGCACCGACCTGTTCCTCGAGATGAGCGAGTCTGGCGTTATCGACAAGACCTGCTTGGTCTATGGTCAGATGAACGAGCCGCCCGGAGCGCGTCTGCGCATCGGTCTGGCCGGCCTTACCACCGCTGAGTACTTCCGCGATCGCGGCCAGGACGTTCTGCTGTTCATCGACAACATCTTCCGCTTCTCCCAGGCAGGTTCCGAGGTTTCCGCCCTGCTGGGCCGTATGCCGTCCGCCGTTGGTTACCAGCCCACGCTGGCAACCGAGATGGGCGACCTCCAGGAGCGCATTACCTCGACCAAGACGGGCTCCATTACCTCCGTCCAGGCTGTCTACGTCCCCGCAGACGACCTGACCGACCCGGCGCCTGCCACGACGTTTACGCACCTCGACGCCACCACGGTTCTTTCGCGTAGCATTTCGTCGCTCGGCCTGTTCCCGGCTATCGACCCGCTCGCATCTTCCTCCGACGCTCTCGATCCCTCGATCGTTGGCGAGGAGCACTACCGTGTCGCCGTCAAGGTCCAGGAGCTCCTGCAGGAGTACTCCGACCTTCAGGACATCATCGCCATTCTGGGTATGGACGAGCTGTCCGAGGAGCAGCGCCTTACGGTCAACCGTGCCCGTAAGATTCAGCAGTTCCTCTCGCAGTCCTTCCACGTCGCCGAGAAGTTCACCGGCAACCCCGGTGTCTACGTCCGCGTCGAGGATACCGTCCGCTCTTTTGCCGAGATTGTCGACGGCAAGGCCGATGACCTGCCCGAGCAGGCTTTCCGCTATGCTTCCACGATTGAGGACGTGCGCGAGCGCGCCCGCAAGATGGGGGAGAAGTAGGTTATGCGTATCCGCATCGTGTGCCCCGTGAGCTGCGCCTATGAGGGCGACGCTGCGTTTGTGTCGATTCCGTCCACGGATGGCGAGTTTGGCGTCCTGCCTGCTCACTCCAGCGAGATCTGCACGATCGACCGCGGTTACGTTCGCGTTTCCGATAAGGCCATGGGCACTGTCGACCACACGTTTGCCGTGGCCGGCGGCTATGCCCAGGTTGCGGACGATGTCGTGACCGTTCTCGCCGAGCGCGCTTGCGATTTGGCGACCGTCGATGCCGACAAGCTTAAAGCTGATATTCAAGGTTTTGAAGAGAAGCTGGGTAATTTGTCGGAGGATGATGCACGCCGCGCCTACCTCTATAATGAAATCGCATGGTGTAAGCTCAAGCTTGCCCAATAGTCAAACGATTTAGCGTTCGACCATTTGCGAACACATCATGCCCGGGATGGCTTGGCCACCCCGGGCATGCTTTTTGAAAGGGTAGACCTTGGATATTATCCGCGTTGAGGGTGGCCACGCCATCGGAGGCTCCGTGTCCGTCTCGGGCGCCAAGAACTCCGCGCTCAAACTCATGGCGGCAACGCTTCTGGCGCCGGGCAAGACGACGCTGCAGAACGTGCCCGATATTTCCGATGTCCACGTGATGGGCAAGGTGCTCAAGGGCATGGGCGCTACGATCGATGTTCTCGACGAGCACACGCTCGAGATTGATACCTCTCAGGTCGATTCATGGGAGGCCCCCTACGAGCTCGTTGCCAAGATGCGCGCTTCCACCGCCGTCATGGGACCCCTGCTGGGCCGCTTCCATCGCGCCAAGATCGCCATGCCGGGCGGCTGCAACCTGGGTGCTCGCAAGATCGATATGCACATTCTTGGTCTTGAGGCCCTGGGCGTTGAGTTCGATACCGCCCACGGTTACATCAACGCTAATGCGCCCCAAGGTCTGCGCGGTACCACCGTCACGCTCGAGTTCGCCAGCGTCGGTGCGACCGAGAACCTCATCATGGCCTCCGTGCGCGCACAGGGCACCACGGTTATCGACAATGCCGCCCGCGAGCCCGAGATCGTCGATCTCGCTAACATGCTCAACGAGATGGGCGCCAAGATTGTTGGCGCCGGTACGCCCGTCGTGACTATCGAAGGCGTGGAAGAGCTCCATCCCGTTACCCATCGCGTGGTGGGCGACCGCATCGAGGCCGGTACCTTTATCGTTGCCGGTGCGTTGATGGCCGACGATCGCGGTGTCGATGTCACGGGCTTTTGCCCCATTCACTTGGGCATGGTGCTCAAGAAGATGGAGCTCATGGGTATCGACTGCGAGCGCGTCGAGGATGGCGTCCATGTGAACCGTGCCGAGCGTATCAAGCCGGTCGACATCCAGACGCTTCCGTTCCCCGGTTTCCCGACCGACATGCAGGCGCAGATTATGGTGCTCTCCGCCCTTGCCGACGGCAGTTCCGTTATTACCGAAAACATCTTCGAGAATCGCTTTATGTTTGCCTCTGAGCTGGTGCGCATGGGTGCCGACATTCGTATCGAGAGCCATCATGCCATGATTCATGGCGTCAAGGGCTTCTCGGGTGCACAGGTTACCTCGCCCGATCTGCGCGGCGGAGCGGCCCTCGTCGTAGCGGGCTTGATCGCCGACGGGACGACCGAGGTTTCGGCTATCCATCACATCAAGCGCGGCTACGAGCATTTTGTCGAAAAGCTGCAGGCGCTTGGCGCGCATGTCGAGCATGCTACCGTCCCCGATCCCGTCATCTACTAATACAGGTTGCCTATGTTTAATAAAAAGCCCCTCGCGGATACCACCACTCGAAGACCCTCAACTGGTGCGCAGGCCAAGATCTACAGTCGCGATAACGTGGCTCGTTATTCCGAGCGAGCTCGCCAACGTCGTCGTAGCCACACGATTCGCCACGTCGCGCTCATTGTCGTGCTTGGCGTGCTGCTGAGTGCCACTACCGCTGCCGGCCTGTGGTTTGCCACCATTATGGGCAAGCTCGGCGATTCTAATGTCATTACCGACAATCTGCGTCGGGTTCTGGTTGACACCGATGAGGCAAAGGATCCGTTCTACGTGCTGCTTCTTGGCACCGACGGCCGTCCGGGCGAGGATACGTATCGTGCCGACTCGATTATCCTGGCACGCATCGACCCCACGCAAAAGCAGGCGACGCTCATTTCCGTTCCGCGCGACACCAAGGTCGAGTACAAGGGCGAGACCATGAAGATCAACGCCTGCCATACCGTTGGCGGCGCCGAGGCCATGGTCGAGGCGTTCAACGAGCTGTGCGGTGTTCAGATTTCCCACTATGCCGAGGTCAGCTTCGACGGTATGCAGGCGCTGATTGATTCGGTTGGCGGTATCGACATTAACGCAACCGATGATGTTGACGACCCCGAGCACCTGGATATTAAGATTACCGCTGGCCAGCAGCATATGGACGGTGCCACCGCCCTTACCTATGCCCGCTGCCGCTACACCTATGCCGACGGCGATTACACGCGCATGCGCCACCAGCGTCAGGTGCTTGGCGCCCTTGCCAACCAGATTCTCAATAACTTCGATGCCACGAAGATCTTTGGCCTGGTTAATTCGCTGTCCGATATGCTCGTAACCGATATGAGCGTTCAGGATATCGTGGCTACGGTCAATGCCATGCGCGGTATGGATGTCGACGGTATCTACTCGGCCAACCTGCCCTCGTACGCCGACGACAGCACCATGATCGATGGTGTGAGCTACGTCTTTGTCTACGAGGACGAGCTCAAGGAAATGATGGAGCGCGTCGATGCCGGCAAGGATCCCAAGGGTCCCAACACCATGGGTCATTCCGACGGTTCCAGCTCTACGATCGGTGACCTCAGCAACAACACGTCTGACGACTACGCAAACGGTACCGCAACCTCATCGGTCAGCTCTGACGATTCTGATGACTCAAGCGATTCGAGCGATTCGGACTACTACGAAGAGCCCACCGGTGACGGCAACGGCTACGAAGCCAACTACTAAGTTACGGCGTTTTACCAAACGCCGTAACGGCTCGACGCTGCGCGCCGCCCAAGGCGACAATTTGTCATTCAAAAGGCAGGGCATGACCAGAAGGTCAATGCCCTGCCTTTTTCATGCCAACTTGTTCGCCTTGGACGTCGCTCGCTGACGTTGGCTCAACCTGCGATGTTGACTACTCCCCTTGTATCAAAAACCGCCCCGTTCTCTGTAGAGGACGGGGCGGTTCGTCTTTTGGGCTTATGCAGCCAGGCTTATGCGAAACGGGCGACGAGCTCCTGCAGGACGTCGGTCATCTTGACGAGCGAACTGACCGGGACGAACTCGTTGACGCCGTGGTAGCAATAGCCGCCGGTGGAAAGGTTGGGGCAGGGCAGACCGCGGAACGACAGCTGCGCGCCATCGGTGCCGCCGCGAATCGGCAGCACTTGGGGCTCAACGCTGCAGGCAAGGTAGGCTTCCTTGGCAACATCAATAAGCTCGGGATAGTCACGAACGATCTCGGCCATATTTCGATACTGCTGCTTAATCTCGACCGTCACGCGCCTCTCACCCAGACGCTGGTTGAGCATCGAGGCAGCGGCATCAATAAGGTCGAGTTTCTGCTGGAACTTGGCGGCGTCATGGTCGCGGACGATATAGCGCGCTGTGGCGTGATCGACGGTTGCAGATACACCCTCAAGGTGATAAAAGCCCTCGTAGCCTTCCGTATACTCCGGGCGCTGCACGTAGGGGAGCAACGCGTTGAAGTCGCAGAACAGATTGCCTGCGTTGACCATACGGCCTTTGGCGTCGCCCGGGTGGATGGACTGGCCCTCAAAGCAGACGGTCGCCTCAGCGGCATTAAAGCACTCCCACTCCAGCTCGCCGATGGGGCCACCGTCGACCGTGTAGGCGTACTTGCAGCCAAAGGTATCGATATCCAACAGCTCGGCTCCGTGGCCGATCTCCTCGTCAGGGCAGAAGCAAATGCCGAGTGCGGGATGGGGCAGAGAAGGGTCCTGAGCGATACGCGCGACAAGCGACATGATCTCGGCGACGCCTGCCTTGTCGTCCGCGCCCAGCAGCGTGGTGCCATCGCTGCAGACCAGGTCCTCACCCGCGAGGTCGTTCAGGGCGGGAAGCTTGGCGGTACTCATGGCAACGGGCTTACCGTCAACCGTGCCGCAGACCAGGCCGCCGCCTTCGTAGTGCACGATGTGCGGCTTCACGCCGGCGCCCGGTGCAACTTCGGTGGTGTCGAGATGGGCGATCAGGCCCAGGGCGGGCTTGTCCTCAGCGCCCACACTTGCGGGGATATGCGCGCAGACATAGGCGTGCTCGGTCACGTGGGCATCTTTCGCACCAAGCTCGCGCAGCTCTTCAGCTAGCACGTTGGCAAGGTCAAACTGAACGGCGCTCGAGGGTACCTGGTCGCAGTTTGCATCCTCGGACTGCGTGTTGATCTGGACGTAGCGCAAAAAGCGCTCGAGGACATCGGGGTTCGTGGTGGTGTTTTCCATAAAGACCGCTCCAATCTTGGTCGTCGTGTGCAACAAGAACTCTAGCACGGTATGCCACGGCATACCGCGACGCTTGGATGGGGTAGAATCAGCCAATGAATGCAGAAGGGACGGAAGATCATGGATACGACAAATAGCTCGCGCGAACTACATCTGACGGTGGCGAACGAAGACTACTTGGAGTGCATGGTTCGCATTGAAAGCGAAGAGGGGGAAACCAACGGCGTGCGATCGGTCGACATCGCGCAGCGCCTTGGCGTCTCCAAGGCATCGGTCAATAAAGCGGTTTCGGCGCTCAAAGCATCCGAACTTGTCGAGCAATCGCACTACGGCAAGGTAGTCCTGACCGATCGCGGCCGCGAGGTTGGTACGGCTATCTGGTACCGTCATCGCCTCATCCGCACGTTTTTGGTTCAGGAGCTCGGTGTCGAATTTGAGCGAGCCGATTCCGAGGCCTGCATGATGGAGCATGCGCTATCCGAGGACACGATGAACCGCTGGCTCGCCTATCTCGAAAAGCAGGGAATCAGCGTCGAGGAATAGCGGGATATATATGGATACGAGTTATTACAACCGCTTTGGTGCCGAGGAACTTACGCGCCGCTTGTCGAGCGAGACCTTGTTGGCGCAGGGCCCCATGGGCAGTGTTCTGTTGAGTGAGTACGATGCCGCCGACATTCCACCGGCGTTTTGGAATCTGGCAGAGCCGCAGACCGTTTCTCGTATTCATCGCTTGTATGTCGCCGCCGGCGCGCAGGTGCTCATTACCAACACCTTTCAGGCATCAAGCTATGCCCTCAAGCACGATCAGATTGCGCCGTCCGTGGCGGAGGTCAATCGCGGGGCCGTCGACGATGCCCGCCAGGCGCACCCTCAGCTGCTACTGGGCTCGATGGGCCCGATCGGTATTGAGTGGTTTGCCGAAGACTCTGTCGAGTATCGTGAAATCCGAGGCATTGCGCGCGAACAGGCGCACGCCTTGCTCAATGCTGGTGTTGACGGTCTGCTGATCGAGACGGTGACGTCTATCCGTAATTTGCAGCCCACGCTTGCCGGCGCCCGAGATGCCGCCGACGGCATGCCTGTCCTGGTGAGTTTTGTCGTTGACGATAAAGGCGACCTGTTGGGCGATGGCCTCAACATCGAGGCAGCCGTTTTGTACGCCGAAAAACACGGCGCAAACTCGGTTGGTGTTAATTGCTGTTCGCTTGCGGCTGCGAACGCGGCAGTGCCCAGGATGGTTGCATCGGCGACTACTCCCGTCACGGTGCGTCCCAACGTGGGCGATCCGGTCCAGACTCAGGATGGCCCCGTATGGCACGAGAACCCCGAGGCTTTCGCGCGCGCATGCATCGAATGGAGACATGCCGGTGCCGCAATGGTGGGCAGTTGCTGTGGAACCACGGCAGTCACTACGGCAGCGATGGCCGAGGCGCTCGATATATAAAGGGTAAAACCGCTCCATACGGGGCGGTTTTTTATTGCTTGCATGTCCTCGGCAGCATTTGCCCAAATGGTGAATGCTGGTACCGGCAGGTTGCCGGGTGCGTGCTGCGGGTATACCTCATGCGTACCATGATCCAAACACTGCGAGGTGTCTGCGCGTGTGCGCGATAATTCATTTTGGAACTGACGGTTGGCGCGCTCGCGTCGATGAGGACTTCACTGCCGATAACGTTGCCCGTATCGCCGATGCCGTCGGCGAGTTGTGGCAAAAGACCAATCCGGGCAAAACGGTATATATAGGGTTCGACACTCGGCCCTTAGCGCGCGAGTTCGCTGAGCTTGCGGCGGGTGTGCTAGCAGCGCACGGGCTAGACGCCGTGCTTGCTTCGCGGCCTGTCCCGACCCCTGCCCTTACGTGGGCGGCGGCTTATGACGGTGAGGCGTGCGGCGCGCTCATGGTGACGGGGTCCCATCATCCGCAGGGTTATCTGTGCCTCAAGATTCGCATGGGTGACGGCTCGACCGCCAACCAGGATGTCATCGAAGAGCTCGAAGAGACCATGGCTCCCGAGCCAATGGGGATCGAGGGGCAATATCGCACCGCGGATATCATTCCTGACTATATGCAAGCGGTGGCATCGTTTGTCGATGCCGAAGCCATCCGCGCCGCGCACCTGCGCGTGGTTGTTGACCCCATGGGCGGCGCAGCCCAGGGCTATCTAGCCGACTTGCTGCGCGAGCTTGGCGTTGAGGTGCACGAGATTCACGCCGGGCAGGCGCCTGACCAAGAAGATATCTGCCCCGACCCCGTTGAGCCGTGGGTGGACGCTTGCGAGCATACGGTTATCGAGGACGGAGCTTGCGCTGGCCTGGTGACCGACGGCGACGCCGACCGTATCGGCGCGGTTGACGAGCGCGGCAGATATATACATCCGCATCAGATCATGGCGCTCGTTTTGGGCGACTTGGTTCAATTTCGTAATTTGGAGGGACGCGTCGTCGTCAATCTTTCGTGCTCGACGCTCGTGCGTCGCATTGCCGAGGCGCTTGGCTGCCGCGTGACCGTCAAACCAGTCGGTTTCAAATATATAGCGGCAGAGATGAAGAAGGGTGGCGTCCTCATAGGCGGCGAGGAAGCCGGTGGTATCGGCATCGCCGCGCATATGCCCGAGCGCGATGGAATCCTCGCCTGTCTGATTCTGTGTGAGCTTATGGCAAAGACGGACGCGCCTTTGGGCGTTCTGGTCGACCAACTCGAGGACAGTTTTGGTAAGACGAGTTACGGTCGACGCGATTTGCGCCTTGAGGCCGAAGATGCCGAAACGTTACGAACCCTGCTGCCGGGCGTAAACCCCAAGTCGATTTGTGGCAAGGTGCCGCAAAACGTTAGTCATATGGATGGCTTGCGTTTAGCATTCGAGGATGACACGTGGCTGCTGGTCCGTCCTAGCGGGACCGAACCAGTGGTGCGCGTCTACGCCGAGGGGTTCTCGGTGGAAGAACGTGATGAGTTGCTCGATGCTGGCTGTGCTTTAGCTAGGGGAACGTATCCGCTTTAACCATGAGACTGCCTTATATAAAGAGATGCTCGGTGAGCGGTAGAGAACGGCTGGCAAACGTAAGCAGGGTTTTAATATGTGTAGGAAATGTGTACGCCCAGATTCCCGCCCCCGGGGGCCCTCCGGTCTGGCAATATATCTCCTTGCCGCGCGGCCCGGTCGGACCGGATGGACCGCAGAGCGTGCACCTTGAGAACCGGATACTGCGAGGATGGACACTTACGAGTGTCGCATCCGGGCAGACATCGAACCATTTGAAATGGTCTAACTTGGATTTGTTTTTCGCAAGGCCGCCGAGAGGCGGCCCCGAGAAATTCCTTTTCCTATACTAAAACCATATGAATCGAACGGAACCGATCAGCGTAACAGTTGTGAGGACCGGACGGGCTCGAAGCCCAGAATATTTGGACGGAGAGTTCGATCCTGGCTCAGGATGAACGCTGGCGGCGCGCCTAA